>NZ_JAYGIA010000062.1:0-12543 GCF_034931165.1 Synechococcus sp. BA-124 BA4
GGGTTCATAATGGATCAATGGAGCTGCGCAATCAGCTTCCAAGCAGTCATCCCCTGACTGCTCCTGTTCACCCTCCGGAGAGGGTCACAGGACCTCCTGAGTTACACCACTCGGAGGGGCGCTACCCTCCTCGCACCGAAGGGTGCTGGATCATGCGGAGTGGCGGCGAAATCAACTTGGCCGAAGCGCAGCTGCCTGCTCGCCATTCGCGCTTACGCCGGCAGCTCTCGCCTTTGATCAGGATGCTCATGCTGCGGTCCACCAATCGGCAGGCCGGAGCCACCGGCATGGCGCTGACGGGGAGGACGTTGTCTCACTCGCTCAACGGCTGGTTGCTGGGAACCAGCAGGGATTTCCGTCATCAGGAGTCGTGTGAGTGATCAGTGGTGTCAATCGCACCATCAATCTTCGATTCGATAGACGCTGAACTCCTTGGTGACAGACCTGTCTTCGCTGGCTCCAGTTCCTGCAGGGCCCAAGGTCACCTGAAACCACCATTGGCGACAGTCATCGCTGCGCCGCTTCACCTTATAGCTCCGCATCTCCTGGTCCTTGAGGGCCAGAACGAGGGCGTCGCCACTGCAACCTGAACAGGTCACCTGAAGTTCCTCAAGTCCCTCCGCAGTGATCCGGTAGCTGGGCATTGGAACGGCACACCTCAAACCATCATCTCAAGTGAGGCCGACCAGCAGACCACCTGCATGGTGACAAACAGTAGCCTTCGCCACACGTCCTCAACAACTCTAAGCTAAACTTTACGAAATGCAACAGTCGCGTGACTTCCTCTCCAGACCTGGCCTCGCTTTACCAGCTGCTGGCCAAGAAGCAGCGTCCCATCCTGCCCTCAGGTGAGCAAAGGGCCATCCTGGGCTGTGGCTACGTGGGTGAAGCGGTCGCCAAGACCTGGAGGCAGCAGGGACATGAACTCTGGGGAACCACAACCCGTCGTGAACGCTTGAATGAATTGGCTGAACTTGTTGATACGCCGGTTGTTTTTGATTCCACGGACTCCAGCAGTAGCTTAGATTTTACCAAAAACCTTGATGGAGTACTAGTGTCCTTCGCTCCCTCAAAGAGTGCTCATGTTGACATTAATCAATATCGGGATACGTTCCTTGGAGGTTTAGAATTATTAATTGATGCGTTAAAGCGGCGGTCAAGCGAAACACCGCTTCAATTAGTCCACTTGAGCAGTTGTGGCGTTTATGGAAATCGACGCGGAGCAATGACTGACGAAAACGCCCAGCTCGACTGTCTTCACCCCGTCAATGAGGTTCTGGCAAGAGCCGAAGAAATGATTCAATCAGTCCGCTCAAAGACAGTCAACGTCTGCATTCTAAGACTAGGCGGTATCTATGGCCCAGGCCGTGATATTCCCGGCATGCTCCTTTCAGCCGCTGGCAGCACGATTCAGCGCAATGGCCAGAATGTGCCGTGCTGGGTCCATCTTGATGATATTGTTCGTGGAATAAATTTTGCTTTCGAGCACAAACTCAACGAAATTTACAATTTGGTGAATGATACTCAGTACACCGGTCAGGAGCTTACCGATCGCTTGTGCGAACTGGCTGGCCTGCCTACAGCAAAATGGCTGTCGGTGGACACGACCGATCGAGTGCTCAATGCGAGAGTGAGTAATGCCAAACTCAAGCGACTCGGCTTCACGTTGACTCAACCTTCCATGGTGGGCTGATAACGCCGTTCAACCCAACGAGTCAGCTGATGCTTCTCATCGTATTCAATGATCAGATGTACAAAGCTCTTGGCACTTAACATGCATCCAAAATTCAGATCAAATGGTCCTTGATGCAAGCTTCCTGGCACACTACACATTAGGTTGTCAGCAAAATAGCCGTTGACATCATGCTTTTGAAAGCTTCTGGAAGCGAACCCCGCGATCGGACGTTTTGGAGGTGCGTTCTCAGGCCACTTGCCGGGTCTTAATTCCTGCTCCATACCAGGCCAGCCTGCTATGGCCTGGAATAGATTTTGCTGAGAATCTGGACCGTCCCGAACGGGATCTACACAAGCTCGCTGGCAGCGAAAGGGTGTCGCGGCCAAGGATTGCAAGACCATACCATATTCTTCCTGCCATTGGTACAGAGCAATGATCATGGAGCGGGAGCGGGAGGTAAAAAAATTAATTTCATGCCCTGCACGGCCCGCACTTCCGTCCATTTCCAGACTTGACTGACCAGCTGTATCTTGAAAATGCCAACAGTTGTTGCTTAAGTTGTAATTATGTTTCTGCAAAGGAAACTTGCGTTCCCCGTTAGAAGCAAATCGCAAGCCTGTTCCATGCCAAAGTCCCGTGTTGGCATCTGAAAATGATATTGCATACATCGACCCAGCTGGATCTGATTGTCCACGGGTCAGATCCATTCCAGCGCTCTCTCGCCCGTACCAGGTCGTCACCCCCTGCCAGTCGCCATCGAAGCTGGCTCGCATCAGATCCCACTGATGCTCAGCTCCTGCGTTGCTCTGGTTGGTCGTGCTTGCCATGGTGCTCAGCCCAGAATCAGGATCCCCATCGCCTGATTCTCTCAGGACGCAGGAACGCCCAGCTGAAGGTGGACCTTTGGAGGTGACGTTCGGCACTACCGGCTTGGGGTGGCGGAGCTGCTTCTCATGTCTGAGCAGGCGAGAAGCCCCTTGCTCAGATCAGCCTGCAGTGCCCGTAGACGCAGTTTTTGGAAGGGCTGGGTGGGGCCCACCCGCTGGTGGTCTTAGACAAGAATGGTCATCAGATTATAAAAGGTACTGATTCCGAGTAGGGGGCGCCTAACGCATAAGATGCTCACCAGATCGCTGATAGACCAGGCAATTCAGGAGAAGACTTTGACCTTTCTACCCGCAAGAGCATAAGCCTCGCCAGCAAGCGGAAACACCTATGTTCAGCCAAGTAAGTAGCCACAATACCAAGCCACAATTACAGACGAAGTGCTGTTCTCCACTATGTTTGTCTGCATGGATGTCTTCGCATCAATGGCGATCTGCACCCTCTCCCGGCAGGTGTTGAAGCAGTGCCCCTCGAAGCAGGCGTCTGCTGACCCAGTGGCTGGGAGGGAGAGCATGGGCCTGGAAAAGCCGGATACCGGCGGTTTCTCCCAAGACCCAGCTCCAAAGAAGCGATCCCGCCGCCGAGTGCTCATCAGGGCATGGGGAGATCGGGCCCACCGGGTGGATGCAGTGGCAACATCAAGGGCTCCCCTCTCCACCGTGCGGGCCATGGCTGGCACTGCTGATCTGGATTCCGCCATGGCCACAGCCGGCGAACCCATCTCGGAGGAGGAAGCGTTGCAGCGCCTACGCCAGAGCGAGGATCAATCCCATCAGTACTACGCCGCCTGGTGGCTGGGCCGAATGCGCAGCCGCCATCCAGAGACAGTGCCCCTGCTTCGGGCGGCCTTGCGTCGGCGTCAGCCCCGTGCGGTTTCGTCCGGTGTGGAAGAGAACGCCGTGGCCCGCAATGCTGCCCGGGCGCTGGGGAAGCTGGGGGATCCACAGGCAATCCCCGATCTGCTTGCTGCCCTTGAGGACGAGGACGACGGGCTGAGGGAAGCGGCGGCGCGAGCTCTTGGGGAACTCCGTGCAAGCGAGGCCGTTTCGCCGATCTGTGCCCGCCTGGCCAGCGATCAGGCCGGGCAACCCCTTCCCAGCAGCCTGAGGTTACGAGAACCCTGCGAGGCCCTGATCGAGGCCCTCGGGGACATCGGCGTAGCCGCTGCCGATGTGGTGGCCGCGATCCAGCCTTTCGCCACCCACGAGCGGCCCCTGATCCGCAGCGCCGCCGCGAGGGCCCTGTTCCAGCTCACACAGGATCGGCGCTGGGGAAACAACCTGATCGAACTGCTTGAACATCCCCAGCTGCAGGTCCGACGTTCCGCCCTGATGGACCTGGGCGCCGTGGGTTGGCGAGCGGCGCTCGAGCCGATCCGGGACACCTTTGCGGAAAACAGCCTCAAACTGATCGCCCTGCGGGGGCTGGTGGAACGGGGCCAAGCCCCCCCTGACACCGAGACTGTGCTCCGGGCGATGGACGACTTGCTTTGAGTAAGACAGCAGCCGATGGGCTGGGCTTGATCAGGCCCTGGATCAGAGCCGTGGAGCGCGCCGACAGCGCGGAAGGGTTGCAGAAGGCGACCGAAAATCTGGCTGGAGCCCTCGCTGCTCTGGCGAAGGCAGATCATCAGGGTGAATCGTCCTGCGATCCCGAGGGCCTGGACGCGATTGATTGCCTGCTCCAAGTGCTTGGATTCAACAATCCTGGCGCCGCTGTGGCGGCTGTGGATGGGTTGATCGCGATCGGCCCCCCTGCTGTGGAGCCGCTACTGGGCAGCCTCGATGAACGGAACTACGGAGCTCGGGCCTGGGCGGTGCGTGCCCTCGCAGGTATCGGCGACGTGCGTGGACTCGACCTACTCGAGAGCGCCCTGGCCTGCGACATCGGGACCAGCGTGCGGCGAGCCGCGGCCCGGGGCCTGGGTCAGCTCCGCCTTGAGGCCCTGCCCCAGATCGATCAAATCAACGTAAGGCAGCGTTGCCTCGACGCCCTTCTGGGCGGTCGCGGCGATGGCGAATGGGTGGTCCGCTACGCCGTGGCGGTGGGACTGGAGCGACTGCTGCTCGGCATGGGCAGAGCAGAGCCTGGGCATCGCTCCGGACTGCAGGCCCTGCAGAAGCTGGCCGGCGAGCCCGGGGACGACACCCCGGTGGTGCGACTGCGGGCCGGGCTTGCCCTGAGCCGCCTCGCTGGCGGGGTGGGGGGCTGATGGAGCGCTCCCGTCTGTTGTTCGTCTGCCTGGGCAATATCTGCCGCTCCCCGGCCGCAGAAGGGGTGTTCCTGCACCACCTGCAGCTGCGTGGTCTGGAAAAATCCTTCAGTGTCGATTCGGCCGGCACGGGCAACTGGCATGCCGGTCAGCTGGCCGATGCCCGCATGCGAGCCGCGGCTGCCGGGCGCGGCATCCACCTGCCCAGCCGTGCCCGCCAGATCGTGGTCGCCGACCTTGATCAGTTTGATCACATCCTCACCATGGATGACGACAACCTGGCGGCGGTCCAGGCCATGACCCGGGGCCGTAGATCCAGGGCCCAGATCAGACCGATCACCCAGCACTGCCGCAAGCACCGGGTTCGTGAGGTACCCGATCCCTACTACGGGGGCGCCGCTGGCTTCGAGGGGGTGCTGGATCTGCTCGAGGATGCCTGCACCGGCCTGCTCGACGACCTGCTGGCCACCAGCTCCCCCTCGAAGCCAGCGGAACGATGAGCCGACGGCTGGCTGGAGCCCAGCACCGGTCTCCGCCACTCAGGCTGCTGTGCCCGCCTCCGGTGCTGGCCAGGCCTCCTCGGGAACGCGCTCACGGAACAGATCCACCAGGCTCGTGATCACCTCCTCGATGGTCAGGCCATCGGTGATCAGCTCCACGGCATCCTCGGCCTGGAGCAGGGGGGCCACCTCCCGGGTGGAGTCCTGATGGTCGCGCTCGGCGATCAGGGCCTCCAGCTCCTCCAGGGGCGGCACGGCAAACCCCCTCAGCTCCAGGTCCTGGGCCCGGCGTCGGGCCCGCTCTGCCACCGTGGCGGTGAGGAAGACCTTGAGATCCGCGTCGGGGAACACGGCCGTGCCGATGTCGCGGCCCTCGGCCACCAGCCGGCCCCGGGCGCCGAGGGCCCGCTGCTGCTGGGTGAGCGCCTCGCGCACGCAGGCGTGGGCCGCCACCTGGGACACCTGGGCCGTGACCTCGGGATGACGGATCGCCTGGCTCACGTCGTGGCCATTGACGCTCACCTGTTGATCGCCGCTGGCCTCCAGGTCGAGGTTCAGCTCCAGCCCCTCCAGCAGCGGCTCCACCTCAGCCGCCACGGCTGGATTCGCCCCGTGGTGAAGCACCCACCAGGTCACGGCCCGGTACATGGCGCCGGTGTCGAGATAGATCAGGCCGAGGCGACGGGC
The DNA here is from genome assembly GCF_034931165.1 of Synechococcus sp. BA-124 BA4. Lineage (NCBI taxonomy): Bacteria > Bacillati > Cyanobacteriota > Cyanophyceae > Synechococcales > Synechococcaceae > Synechococcus > Synechococcus sp. BA-124 BA4. The sequence continues at coordinate 5,960 of NZ_JAYGIA010000062.1, forward strand.
CAGGATCCGGGTGACTGTGCTCTTGCCAGCCCCGGCGGGGCCATCGATGGCGACGATCGGGGGACGGGTCATGAGAACGAGGTGATCGATCAGGCGGCTGGGGCCACAGCGGACGGCTGCCGCCAGCAGCAGCGGACCCTTGGATGGCGATGAGGAATCCAGAGGACGCAGCCGCCGGGCCTCCACCATCTCCACATACTCCACTGGCAGATTGGCTCGCTCCAGCTCCGTCTGAACCAACTGTTCCAGGCGGGAGGCATTCCTCTCTCCCTTCTCCCAGGCTCTCCGCCCCAGGGCCAGGGCTGCAGGCAGGGAGGCCGCCCGCCGTCGCTCCGGCCCGGAGAGGTAGCGGTTGCGGGAGCTGGCCGCCAGACCATCGCTCTCCCGCCAGGTGGCGCAACCCTGGACGCGCAGCGGCAGGGCCAGATCCGCCACGATCCGCCTGAGGATCACCAGTTGCTGCCAGTCCTTCTCGCCGAGCAGCAAACGGTCAGGACGGACGAGGGCCAGGAGCCTGGCGACCACCGTCGCCACCCCTTCGAAGTGGCCCGTTCGGGAGCGGGCACAGAGGCCCTGGAGGAGAGCGGGCGGAGGCAGGACCCGGGTCAGCTCGGCTTCACCGCCGGGAAACAGCTCCTCGACGCTGGGGACGAACAGGGCCGATGCTCCTGCCGCAGCAGCGAGAGCAGCATCCGCACCAGGATCGCGGGGGTAGCGCTCGAAGTCTTCCCCTGGGCCGAACTGCAGCGGATTGACGAACACGCTCACCAGCACCCGCGGCTGCGGCCCGGAGGGGAAGAGGGGGGCGAAAGCCCGCTCGATCAGACGGCGGTGGCCCTGATGAAGCGCGCCCATGGTGGGCACGAAGTGAAGAGCCGGGGCCGGAACCCCTGCGGCAGGCCTGCACCAACGCAGCAACTCATCACAGGTGTGCAGCAGCTGCATGGTGGCGGCAGAGGAAAGCCCACCCGGCAGAATGCCGGATGGGCTGAACCTGGTGGACGGGGTGCAGGCCTTCAGCCCTTACTGAACCACTTCCAGGCGGACCTGAGCGACGCCACTGGCGACAAGACCCAGGCTCTGGGCAGCGCCATGGGCCAGGTCGATGATGCGATTGCCGTGGAACGGACCGCGGTCATTGATGCGGACGATGGCACTGCGCCCGTTCCAGAGATTGGTGACCTTCACCTTCGTGCCGAAAGGGAGGGTGCGATGAGCCGCAGTCATGGTGCCGGGGCGGAAGACCTCGCCATTAGCGGTGCGGTTGCCAAAGAAACCGGGGCCGTACCAGCTGGCTTCACCGGTGCCTGCCAGCTTGAAGCGGCGGGGAGTGGGGGCCGGTGCGGTGGGTGCGACGGGTGCCTCCGTGGCCGGTGCCTCGCTTTCCTGCTGGCGGATGGCAACGGACTGGGGAGGCTGAACCGGCTCAGGTGACTGCTGGGCAGACACCGGAGCAGACTGAAGGGCCATGGCCATGCGGGAATCGGACTCCGAGCGAGCCGAGTCGGCAAGCACAGGAACGGCAACGCCGCTGCCAGAAAGCAGGAGGGCAAGGGCCCCCAGGGGAAAAGTGCGACGCATAACAGTCGAAACCCACCACGAGTAGGCAACGGTCTTCGGAATGAAGGGTCGTTACTTGATGGATCGCGCTGACGATTGGAAGAGCTGAAAGCGCGAAACCGGCGGTGGAGTCCCTGATGAAAAATCACGACCCCGGAAACTTACAGGAAGTCCGAGGAAGTGCGATGAGCAGCTTGGGCACAAGAATTGATCAGAAATAGTCATCTACGGAGAAATCCCTGTCAGCCACAGTGCAGAGAACCGCTTGAACCATGGATATTGATCAGTGACACCAATGACTGCCATCAGCAGGGCTGATCAAATCTTGTGACAATCGATCAGGCGGCCCCTGCCAGACCCCCGGTTGGCTGGACGGCGCTTCAGGCGGATGGCGGCAGGAACGTCCTCGGGTCAGCTGGCGTCGGAGGATCAGCGGCGATGAGGATCAGCCCAGCAGGAGCATCGCCATGGATTACCGAACGGCCGGAGTGGATGTGGCCGCCGGCAGGGCCTTCGTCGAGCGGATCCGCTCCAGCGTCGAGAGCACCCGCCGGCCCGAGGTGCTCGGAGGCCTGGGGGGATTCGGTGGTCTGTGCCGGCTGCCCGAGGGGTTGCGGCGCCCGTTGCTGGTGGCCGGCAGTGACGGAGTGGGCACCAAGCTGGAGGTGGCCCAGACCTACGGGCGACACCACGCCGTCGGCATCGATCTGGTGGCGATGTGCGTCAACGACGTGATCACCAGCGGAGCCGAACCCCTGTTCTTCCTCGATTACATCGCCACCGGCAGGCTCGCGCCCGAGGCCATGGCCCTGGTGGTGGAAGGCATCGCCGACGGCTGTCGCCAGAGCGGCTGCGCCCTGCTGGGGGGCGAGACGGCGGAGATGCCGGGCTTCTACGCACCCGGCCGCTACGACCTGGCGGGCTTCTGCGTGGCCGTGGTGGAGGAGGAGGACCTGATCGATGGCCGGCGGGTGCAGCCTGGCGACCGGATCCTGGCCGTGGCCAGCAGTGGTGTTCACAGCAATGGGTTCAGCCTGGTGAGGCGGATTCTTGACAGCAGCGGCGCCTCCGAGAGAACACTCCTGAACGGCGATGACCGGCCGGTCATTGAGGCGCTGCTGGAGCCCACCCGCCTCTACGGCGACCTGGTGAAGGCCCTGCGCCAGCAGGCTGTTCCCCTTCATGCGATGGCCCACATCACCGGCGGCGGACTGCCCGAGAACCTGCCCCGCTGCCTGCCGGCCGGAACCCATGGCCGGATCGAGGCCAGCAGCTGGGAGCGGCCCGAGCTGTTCCGCTGGCTGCAGGAGGAAGGCGAGGTGCCGGAAGCCGATCTCTGGAACACCTTCAACCTGGGGGTCGGCTTCTGTCTGGTGGTGCCGGAGACTGCCGTCTCCCTGGCCCTGGAGGTGTGCGAACGCCTGGCTCATCAGGCCTGGCCCCTTGGGCTGGTGGAGGCGGGCTCCCCCGGAGCGGAGCCCCTGGCGGGTTTGCCGTACTGACCAGCCCATGCCCGCTCCTGGCAGATTGCACCAGGCTTCGCTGCCTTGATCGCTGGCAGCGCACCCGGAAATTCATACGTCCCTAACCATGCACACCTCCAGCACCCGCATCACCCGACGGCGCAGTTCAGCGGGTCCCCAACCGGCTCAGCCGCCGCGGCGGCTGAACGTTCCCCCCCAGGGGCGAAACGTGAGTCGGCCCACGTATCTCACGCTGCGCGACCACGGCAAGGTCTTCCTGGCCGATCTGCCCCGGCTGTCCGAGGGCCAGCTCTCGCGGGTGGCCACAGAAGCGAAGGAGGTGCTGGACAGCCTCAACCGGCGTCTGGAGGAGCTGGACCAACTGCCCACGCTTCAGCCAGCCGAGCAGGAGACCCAGATCAAGGCCAGCACGAAGCGGGACGTCACCGAACGCTTCCTGCAGGCCATCGAACAGGAGCAGAGCGAGCGGCGCAACAACCCGGCCCTGCTCGCAGCGGCAGGGGAATCGCTGGCCCGGGCCTTCCTGGAAATCTCACGCCACCGCCTGCCGGGAGCCACATTCGACTCTCTCCTCCAGGAAGCCCTGAGCGCCTGCGATGAGCACAGCTCCGGAGCAGACGGCCGTGACACGGATGCCGGAGCCGGCAGCGGATCCAGCGGCCCCCAGAGCGCGACCCCTCCGGTGATGGTGAGCATTCCCGTCACCAGGCCAGGTGCTCTGCCTGTGGTGCTCTCCCCCGACCCCACAGGCGCCTCCGCAGCGGCGGAGCCCGCCTGATCCCCGATCCCTTCTCACGATCCAGCGTCCACTCAATCACTGAGAAAGGGGTTGGCGGGCATCCTCACCGGCAGGGCCAGGGCCTGCCGGTCGAGGGCGAGGCGCTCCTGCTCGTCGAGTTGCCAGGCCAGCGCCGCCGCCGCCCCCTCGGCCTGCTCGGGGGTGCGCAGGCCGGGGATCGGCATGGCCCCATGGGCCCTGCACCAGTTCAGGGCCACCTCAGACACCTGGGCGCCGTGCTCGGCCGCGATGTCCCGCATCAGTGTCAGCAACGGCCCGATCCTCGGTCGCAGCCGCCGGAACAGCAGCCCCCGGGGCCCCTTGGGCGAGCCTTGATCGGCCCGGTCGCTCAGCAGACCCAGGGCCAGGGGGCTGTAGGCGATCAGATCCACTCCCAGCTCCCGGCAACTGGCTGCCAGTTCCCCAGTGGTCACCGCCTCGGGAGCCAGCAGCGACACCTGCACCTGGAGGCTGTCCAGACGCACCCCTCGCTCGGCCAGGCGACGCTGCACCTGCCTCAGGCGTCGGGGTCCCATATTCGAGACTCCCAGGCTCTTCACCTCACCGGCCACCACGAGATCCGCCAGCCCTTCCAACAGGGGCCACTCCTGCCAGGGGGCGTAACGGGCCGTACTCCAGTGCAGCTGCACCCGATCGAGTCGGCCGCCCAGTCGCTGGCGGGAAGCCTGGAAGGCACGCTCGTAGCCCCGGCGGCCCAGGCGCCAGGGAAAAGGAGCCAACTTGGTGGCCACGCACAGGTGATCGCGTTGCTGAGGGGACAGGGTCTGAAGAAAACCACCGAGCAACTGTTCGCTGCGGCCGGTGAAGCGGCCGGTGCCATAGGAGTCGGCCGTGTCGAAGAAGCGAAGCCCCAGGGCCACCGCCCTGTTGAAGGTGGCCTCCAGGGCGATGTCGTGGAGATCGGGCCGGTAACCCCAGAGCAACTGGTTACCCCAGGCCCAGGTGCCCACGCCGATCGAGACGGACTGCGCCATGGAATCTCCGGGCTGTGGGCGACCTCGCCATGATCGGAGCATGACGACACCGCCGCCCCGGAGCCAGTCGCCGGCACCCGTGACACAACCGGCATCACTGGTGCCGCAGACCACCCCGCCGCCGCAAGCTGATCCGGTGCTGTGCAACCACTGCGGCCGCACCTCCAGCAACGGCATCAGCTGTCAGGGCTTTTGCGTGGCTGATTCGGACTACTGAACCCGCGTCTCCCGGCCGTGGGCTTCAGGGGCCAGACGGTTCCACAATGGAGGGCCTGCGCGTGGGTTCCCTTGGCCGTCAGAACCACTTCCAGCCCATTCAGAAGCCATGCTTGCGTGGGGTCTGGTCCCCCCCACGCGGGCATCGTGCTGGCCGGAGCCCTGCTCAGCCTGCTGATCCCGGCACCAGGCGTGCAGGCGGATCAGAATCAGCCCACCGACTTCGGGCGGATGCATCGCGCCACCCGCAGCTGCGAACGCAACCTCGCTGCGGCCTCCCCAGGTCCCTGCTCGGAGTTGCGCTTCGAGCAGAACCAGAAGGGACTGCTGAACATCCGCTTTGTCGGACCCGGCAGCGGCGAGATCACCAGCAACCTCGTCACCTTCGTGGGGGTGGTCAAGGACGGTGCCCCCGGGCTGCTCTGCCGCGAGGGACACTGCCGCCTGGAGGGTCCGCTCAGCACCGAGATCACCAGCGTGAGTGAAGTGGGCTTCGATCAGCGGGGACTGCCCACCAGCCTGCCCAGCGCCTGGCCCGCCGATGGCACCTGCACGGTGCAGAAGAACGACGTGCGCTGCGAAGCCAAGGCACTCTCAGGCGAGCGCTGGGCAGCCACCGCCGAACTGTGAATGAACCCTCCGGCAGCCCGCCGGCAGGAGGAAGATCAGAGGCGGCACCCAGATTCGAACTGGGGGTAAAGGATTTGCAATCCTCTGCCTTACCACTTGGCCATGCCGCCATGTCAGGGGCGAACCCCCGTGCTGCGGATCGTATCAGCCGTCCTCGACACTCCCGGCTGCTGCTGCTGAGCAATGGCCATGGCGAAGATCTGATCGGTCTGCGCATCCTGCAGGCACTGCACCAGAGGCAACCGCAGTTGCTCCTCAGGGTCCTGCCGCTGGTGGGGGAGGGGGAGACCTACCGGGAGGCGGAGCAGAACGGCTGGCTGCAGCGGGTGGGTCCCCGCCAGAGGCTGCCCAGCGGCGGCTTCAGCAACCAGAGCGTCTCCGCACTCCTGCGCGACCTGGGGGCTGGGCTGGGTGGCCTGAGCTGGCGCCAGTGGCAGCTGGTGCGCCGCTGGGGTGCCGGTGGCGCACCGATCCTGGCGGTAGGGGATCTGCTGCCACTGCTGCTGGCCTGGGCCAGCGGTGCGCCCTACGGCTTCCTGGGCACACCCAAGAGTGATTACACCTGGAGGAGTGGACCCGGCCGCGCCCCCTTCGCCGACCGCTACCACCGCTGCAAGGGCAGCGAATGGGATCCATGGGAGTGGGCCCTGATGGCTGATCGCCGCGCCCGACTGGTGGCGGTGCGCGACGAGCTCACCGCCAGGGGGCTGAGGCGCCATGGGGTGGCGGCGCTGGCGCCGGGCAACCCGATGATGGATCAGCTTGAACGGTTGCCCCTGCCCGAGCCGTTGGGGCAGCGGCGGCGGATCGTGCTGCTCTGCGGCAGCCGTCTGCCGGAAGCCCTCGCCAACGCCCATCGGCTGCTGGCGGCCCTGGCTCTCTTGCCGGCAAGAGAGCCCCAGGTGGTGCTCTGCCCCACCG
>NZ_JAYGIA010000063.1:0-12420 GCF_034931165.1 Synechococcus sp. BA-124 BA4
CGGCTGGGCCCGGGCGGCGGAGCGCTGCGTCTGTCCCCAGAGGGCAGGCCCGGCCACCGCCACACCCAGGCCGGCGAGCCCCAGGCCCATCACCTGCCGGCGCTTGAGGGGAGAGGTCATCAGCGGTCCTCCGAACAGCCAGAGGGAGACGCAGCTCCCTGGATTCAAGGTAGGGCTTCCAGTAGAGGGGAGAGTCAAGCCCTGGAAGCATGGCATCGGCCGGCGCGGATACGCTGCGCCCTTGCCCCTTGACTCTCCAGCTAAGAGGAGACCATACGGTGAGGTGTTGTGACCCTGCCGCCATGCGCCTGTCCCGCTTCACCACCACCTTGATCGGGCTCGCCTCTGCCCTCAGCGTGGCGGCTCCTGCCCTGGCGCAGATGCCCGGTGGCATGAATCACGAAGGGCACCAGGGCATGCCGGGGATGATGGACATGCCTGGGGTGTCTGCCCCTGCCGGATCCTCGCCGGCCCATGCCGGCCATGCCCATGACGTGGGCCCCGCCGGCTCCACCTACGACCTGCGCTTCATCGACGGGATGGTGCAGCACCACACCGGCGCCCTACGGATGAGCGAATTCGTCTTCGACATCGGATCCCCCGGTGTGGGAGCCCTCGGAAAGACGATCTGGCGGGACCAGGCCAACGAGATCCGGGCGATGGGGTTGTGGCGCAAGGCCTGGTATCCCCAGGCGCCCGTCTACCCCGTGGCCCTGGCAAGCGGCGGTGATCCGAACAGCCTCAGCGGCCTCACCCGCATGAGCCAGGCCCAGATCGATGGCATGCGAATGATGAGTGAGCTCCCCACCAGGGACAACCGGGTGGTGTGGTTCCTTGAGGGGATGCTCCACCACCATGGCGGGGCGCTGATCATGGCCCACGACGCCCTGGCCAAAAGCACCAACCCCACGATCCGGCGCTTTGCTCGTGGGGTGATCGTGGCCCAGCGCGCCGAGATCATCGAACTGCGGCGGATGCTGGCGGTGGATGGATTACGCAAGAGCGAATATCACAACTACGACGCCCTATTTGCGCTCTAGTCCACCACCTCCAGCACTCCGCGCACCATGTTCATGCCGCAGTGGAAGGGATAGACGCCGGCTTCGGTGGGCGGCAACTCCAGGCTGGTGGTGGCCTCAAGGGGGAGATCGAGGGTTTTGTGGAAATCGGGGAAGATCACCTGAGCCACGCAACCGCTCGGATCGATGCGGTGAAACGACAGCCTCAGTGGCCTGCCGGCCTTCACCTGGATTCTTGAGGGCGTATAGCCGCCATCGACGGTGATGGTGATCTCCTGCACGCCCGCCTCGCTCTCACGGGCCGCCACCCCACCGCCATGGCGGCCGAGGAACCACCACAGTTGCCAGGCAATCAGCAGCAAGCCAACCATGGCCACCAGCCCTTTGAGGGCCACGGGTTGATCGATGGTGCGCCAGAGGGGCGCTTCGGCAGCAAGGATCAGCATCAGGTGGTTGGAAGAGGTAGGCGCGCGGGGCGGAAGTTCCGCAGCCTCAGGGCATTGCTCACCACCGACACCGAACTGAAGGCCATGGCGGCGCCGGCGATCATCGGGCTCAGCAGCCAGCCGGTGAGGGGGAACAGCAGGCCGGCGGCGAGCGGGATGCCTGCCACGTTGTAGGCGAAGGCGAAGAACAGGTTCTGGCGGATGTTGGCCATCGCGGCGCGGCTGAGCTCGATCGCCGCCGGCACCCCGGCCAGGTTGCCGGAGATCAGGGTGATGTCGCTGGCGGCGATCGCCACATCGGTGCCGGTGCCCATGGCGATCCCCACATCCGCCTGGGCCAGGGCGGGGGCATCGTTGATGCCGTCGCCCACCATCGCCACCGGGCCATCCCCCTGCTCCTGCAGCTTGCGAATCACCGAGGCCTTGTCGGCGGGGCGCACCTCGGCGATCACCCGCTCGATCCCCACCTGGTCTGCCACCACCTCGGCGGTGCGGCGGGCGTCACCGCTGAGCATCACCACCTGCAGGCCCAGGCGCCGCAGGGCGGCCACGGCAGCTTCTGAACCGGTTTTGAGGGGATCGGCCACGCCGAAGCAGGCCTCGATCCGCCCGTCCACCACCGCGGCCGCCACACTGCAGGCGGCGGCCTCGAGGCGCTCCACCAGGGGCTTGAGGGCGGCGGTGTCGATGCCCAGCTCCTCGAACCAGCGGGGGGTGCCGACCCGCACCTGCTGGCCGGCGACCACCCCCTGCACGCCGCGGCCGGCCACCGCCTCGAATCCCTGCACCGCAGGCAGGTCGGCATCCTTCAACTGGCTGCGGGCATAGGTGGTGATCGCTTCAGCCAGGGGGTGCTCCGAGCGGGATTCCAGCGCGGCCGTGAGCGCCAGCAGGGTGCCGGCCTGCAGCACGCCGCCGGGTAGCCGTTCGAAATCGGTCACCTCCGGCTGGCCTCGGGTGAGGGTGCCGGTCTTGTCAAGCACGATGGTGCGCAGCTTGCCGGCCGTCTCCAGGGCTTCGGCGCTGCGGAAGATCAGACCGTTCTCAGCCCCCTTGCCGGAGGCCACCATGATCGAGGTGGGGGTGGCCAGCCCGAGGGCGCAGGGGCAGGCGATCACCAGCACGCTCACCAGAAACAGCATCGCCAGCACAGGGTTGCCGCTGATCAGGAACCAGACCACAAAGGCCGTGATCGCCATAGCGATCACCACCGGCACGAACCAGCCCACCACCTGATCGGCCAGGCGCTGCACCTGGGTGCGGGAACTCTGGGCCTGGCGCACCAGCTCCACGATCTGGGCCAACACCGTGTCGGCCCCCACCCGGCTGACGCGGAAGGTGAAGCTGCCGCTGCGGTTCATCGAGGCGCCGATCACGGCATCACCGGCGGCTTTGGCGACGGGGGTCGGTTCACCGGTGAGCATCGATTCCTCCACCCAGGAGGTGCCTTCGCTCACCTCCCCATCCACCGGGATCTTTTCGCCGGGACGCACCTGCACCAGGTCACCCACCACCACCAGCGACACCGGAACGTCAACCGGTTGTCCATTCCGCACGACCCGGGCGGTGGGGGGCTGCAGCTGCAGCAGCCGCCGGATGGCTTCTGAGGTCTGCCCGCGGGCCCGGGCCTCCAGCAGGCGGCCCAGCAGCACCAGGGTGAGGATCACCGCGGCAGTTTCGAAGTAGACGTCGGTCGGCAGGCCTTCGGCGATCAGCACCTGCGGGAACAGGGTGGTGAACAGCGAGGTGAGGTAAGCGATGCCGGTGCCGGCCGCCACCAGGGTGTTCATGTCGGCGGAGTGCTGGCGGAAAGCCGAGACGGCGCCGGTGAAGAAGTCACGTCCGCACCAGAACAACACCGGTGTGGTGAGGATCAGCTGGGTCCAGGGACTGGTGAACCACAGCGGTAGGTACGGAAGGCTGTGAAGCCCCAGCATGTGGGGCAGGCTGGAGACCATCACCAGGACAGTGAGCACGGCGGCAACGCTGACCTTGCGGCGCAGCAGGGTGCGCTCCCGGGCCAGCTCCCGCTCCATGCCGTCCGCCGATCCGGCTGGACCCTCGGCATGGCAGCAGGGTGGGCCGGGGGGAGGGGCGCTCATTGGGGGCGTGACATCAGGGACCTGGCGTTGGCGCGGGGCTATCCCTTCACGCTAGTGATGTCCAGTTAAATGGAGAGTTATGTCCCGTGATTTTCGTATCCTGGTTCTTGATCTTTTGCCTTTGAGCTCAGTGATGTTGCTCCCTTTCGGGGGCCGCCGAGCAGCAGTCCGACGCCGGAGATGGCAATGATCAAGGTGAGAATTCCGATGATCGCCGAGTAATAGGGCTGCAGGTTGAGCACCCCGAAGTTGCCCGTGTGGACCTTGAGCAGCCAGAAGGCATCGATGTTGTTCGCCAGCATCAGTCCATAGATCGAGCCCGACAGCGCGGTGATGATCAGGGGGATCGCTGCGATCGGCACCAGGGCTCGATGGATGCGGCGGCGCAGGTGGCGGCGGCTCATGGGGATCCCCGGCGGCGCTTGGGGTCAGTTGTTCTGCAGGGCCTTGTGGAGCGCCTGCTCATTGGCACAGGGCATCCACAGCGAGCCCATGGCAAAGGCGCCCTTGCACTTGAGCTCGACGGCGCGTTGCTCCGCCTCCTGCTTGGTCTTGAACATGCCCTTCATGTGGGCCGCAGCGGGTGCAGTGGTGAGGAGCGGGGCGAAGGCCACCGCTGAGAGGGCAGCCAGCAGGGCCCATCGGCGGCCTAGCAGACGTGGGCTGGAGTGGCGCTGGTTCATCGGGTGATCGCTGGGAAGGTCAAAGAAACGGGGGCGGTGGGGTCACTTCTCCTTGGAGATGGCTTTTTCATAGACACCAAAGTTCTGGCAGGGCATCCATTCCTTGCCCATCGCGAAGGCGCCGCTGCACTTCAGTTCCTTGGCTCGCTGTTCCGCAGCGGCCTTGCTGGGAAACATGTCGTTGGCCTGGGCCCGAACGACGCCGGGGCTCAGCAAGGCGCCAGCCGACAGGAGGAGAGCCAGAGCGATGCGGTTCACGGAGTGATGGAGCAGCAGGCCTGGGTCAGTTTAGAGTCTCCCCACGGGAGGAGAGTCAAGCCCATGACAGCCGTTGGCATGAAGATCGGGGCCCTTGCCGGCCGCAGTGGTCTGCCGATCAAGACCCTCCGCTACTACGAAGATCTCGGCCTGCTGCCGGCGGTGGGCCGCAGCGAAGGCGGTTACCGCCTGTTCGGTGAGGAGAGTCTGCGGCGCCTGGAATTCATCCGGCGGCTCAAGAGCCTCGGTCTGACTCTTGATGACATTCATGAGTGTCTGGCGGTGCACGATGCCGGGGAGCTCCCCTGCGGCGACATCCAGCGGCAGCTCCAACGGCAGATCGATCTGGTGGACGAAAGGCTGCGGGAGCTGCGTCTGTTCAGGAGGGAACTGCAAAGCCTGCTGCAGAACTGGCAAAGCGATCCAGCGCCGAACACGGCCGTGATCTGCCCGAATCTCAACGTCTGAGCAGCCCCCGGCCGGCGGAGGTCGCGTGAACATTCGGCTGGATTGTCAATCCACTCGCGAGCCCGTGGCCACCTTGGAGATGGACAGTTCGCGAGCGGCGTCGAAAGGATGGCCAACATCGATCCACGCCGAAGAATCTTCGGACGGCCAGCAGTGCTGCTGCTGGCCACGGGAGGCATCATTACGGTCTCCCTTTGGGCTGGCACCCGGTGCCTGTCCCAGGGTATGGGCGGTGCAGGCATGCCCGGCTACGGGGGCGGTGCCGGCATGCCCGGGTATCGAGGAGGCGTGGGTGGCCCGGGCCAGATGGGGATGGGCCACTCGGATCAGCAGTTCATCGTGATGATGATCCCCCACCACGACGGGGCGATCGCGATGGCCGATCTCGCCCTCACCCGCGCCAAGCGGCCCGAGATCAAGGAGTTGGCCAAGAGCATCAAGGCCAGTCAGACCAGCGAGAACGCCCAGATGCGCGCCTGGTACCGGCAGTGGTTTGGCAAAGATGTGCCCAGCTGGGGTCCGGGCACAGGCTGGGGTTGGCAGAACGGCATGGGCATGGGTGGAGGAATGGGCATGGGCGGGGGCATGGGCATGGGCATGGGACAGATGGGTGGTGGCACGAACCTCTCTGCCCTGAGCGCAGCCCCTGACTTCGACCGTGCCTTCATTGAGCAGATGATTCCCCACCACCAGATGGGCGTGATGATGGCCTCGATGGCCCAGACCAATTCGCAGCACCCGGAGCTTCGTCAGTTGCAGCAGGCCATGGTGCGGGTGCAGAGCGATGAAATCCAGCAGATGTCCCAGTGGTATCGCAGCTGGTACGGCACACCCTGAGGCCACCCATGGATCCGTTCTTCATCACCGACACGCCGAAATCCTTCGAGGAGGCGAGCGTCGCCCTGCAGGAGGCGGTGGCGGAGCATGGCTTCGGCGTGCTGGCCGTGCATGATCTAGGCCTCACCCTGCGCAGCAAAGGTCAGCCGTTCCCGGAGCAGTGCCGCATCTTCGAGGTGTGCAACCCCCAGCAGGCCGCCGCAGTGCTCAGCACCACGATGGCGCTCAACATGGCACTGCCCTGCCGGATCTCCGTCTACACCGAAGCCGGCCAGACCCGCATCGGCATGATCCGCCCCGAGGCGATGCTCGCCAGCCTCTCGGCCGATCCCTCCCTGAAGGAGCTGGCACGAGCGGTGGAGGCCTCCACAACGGCGATCATCGAGGCCGCTGCGGCTTAGCTAGCGGCAGTATCTGAGCGGCTGCGAGACCAAGGAGTCTCTGGACGCTGAATTTCGGGCCAGCCGGCTGCGCTACAGGGTCAGGCAGGTGCCGGGTGGGATCACCCGCCCCTGGGACTACCGCCGGGGCCGCAGAGGCGCCGTGATCCCCGATGGCACCACAGGGGTGGTCACCGCTACCGCTGTAGGGAGATCGGCTCCTATGCCCGCGCCCAGGAACTGCTGCGCCAGGGGCACACCGATCTCGATGGCAACGGCAATGAGGAAGCCTGTGAATCATTGCGCTCACTGGGTTTCTGCAGGTACGGGAACAGGCACTCCAGCGGGCCACCGCCAGCTGAAAAGGGACGTACCTTGAAGTTGAGGGGAGACCCGGGAGCCAACCCGATTCTCGCCCTCCAACAGAGTCCGGCCAGGGATCACCTGAGCCGGTGTGCACAGCGGAGGTGCGCCAACGATGCGACACACAACAGTGAACTCGGTGACGCGGCGCGAGCGTCATCCCGTAGCCACAGAGAGCGATACGCCAGTTCTGTTTCCCGCGTGTTGAAACCCCGGGCTGCTGTATCCGGGCCGGGATCACAGCCGAGAAGGTCAAGCCCCGAGCATCTCTTCCCAGAGACGTGATCCCCATTCCTTTCCTGCCAGGCCCCAGACAGGCGATGCGTGAACCACAGACACCCGACCGGCAGCCCTCGTGTGAGGAGAGAACCGCCTCAACCGGTGCAAAGGCGCCCCGCACGGGGCGCCTTCCTGTTGGGGGGACAATCACCAGACCACACCAGCGCTCCTCTGACCTCCCCCCGATCGCCCCTGCAGATCCGCCCTTTTGAGGCAACCGACTGGCCGGCGGTGTGGGCGCTGGTGGAACCGGTGTTCCGAGCTGGTGAAACCTTCCCCCACGACCCGGCCATCAGCGAGGCCGAGGCCCAGCAGGCCTGGGTGGAGCACAGTCAGGCGGTGATGGTGGCTGTGGATCCGGCCGGGGATGTGGTGGGCACCTACTACCTGAGGCCCAACTCCCTCGCGCTCGGCGCCCATGTGGCCAACGCTGGCTATGTGGTTGCCGAGCAGACGCGGCGGCTGGGGATCGGCAGTCGCCTCTGCCAGCACTCCCTGCAGGCGGCCAGGCGGCTGGGGTTCCGGGCGATGCAGTTCAACCTGGTCGTGAGCACCAACACCGCCGGCATCCGCTGCTGGCAGCGCAACGGCTTTCAGGTGGTCGGCACCCTGCCGGGGGCATTCCTCCACAAACGGCTGGGTTATATGGACGCCCTGGTGATGTTCCAGGGCCTAGTGGAGGGCCCACCCCCATGAAGGTGGTACCACTGCGGCTGCAGCCGGGCGCCGACCTGCGCCGGGTGATGGAGGCCTGGATCGCCGAACAGGAGGAGCAGGCCGGCTGCGTGCTCAGCGCCGTCGGCAGCATGTCGGTGGCCCAGTTGCGCCTGGCGGGGGCGACCGAGGCCACGGCAATCAGGGGCGACCTGGAGATCCTCAGCCTCTCCGGCACCCTGTCGCCCGATGGCGTCCACCTGCACATCGCCATCTCAGGCAGCAGCGGCGCTGTGATCGGCGGCCACCTCTGCGTGGGTTCGCTGGTGCGCACCACCGCGGAGCTGGTGATCGGTCTTCTGCCGGAGTGGCAGTTCAGCCGGAAGCTGGATCTGGCCACCGGCTACGCCGAGCTGCAGATCAAGGCTCAGCCAGAGCGGTGATCGCCCGCAGGGTCTCCAGCAAATCCGGTAGTCGCTGCTGGCTGGCTTGATCCGGCGGCAGGAACGCAGGCAGTGCCTCCAGGAAGGCAGAGGTTTTCAAGAGCTCAAGGAACTGAGCCGCCAGATCATTCCTCAACTCAAGCGGGCTGAGCCTGCATTCCTCCAGCAGCGAGGCACGGCCGTCGACCACCGCCATGAGGTCCTCCAGGTCGTGACTGAAGAGAAAATTGCCCTGGCCGCGACCGCGAAAGGCCTCCAGCTTGGTGGCCAGGAACACTGGTGCGGTCACGATCCGAATCGCGCAGCCACTTGGCAGCTCTTGAAGCTGGGCGGTCTCTAAGGCGAGGGGATACCAACGGTTGGAGAAGCCCAGGATCTCGCCCTGGGTTGGCATCAGATCGAGAATGAGATCGTCTGTGCACCAGCGGCAGAGGGGTGCCCCTGGCCGGCTGTCCTCCTGGAAGCCCCGCTGCCGCAACTGCCTCCCCAGCTGGTGGTAGTCGGCCCTGGCGATCACGCTGCAGATCACATCCACGTCCTGGGTGGGCCGGATCTCTGGCATCGCCGGATCCGTGATCAGCACACCGGCCACGGCGCCGCCGACAAAGACCAGCTGCTCGAGCAGCGCCTCACCCAACTGCTCAGCCGCCCGCTCCAGCAGGGAGACGTTGGGGTCGTTGGGGTTCATGGTTGCAGCCGCTCCTCCAGCAGGGCCAGCGCCAGGGCTTGTTCCCGGGCGCTGCCGCCGCGCACCGCGTCGAACAGGGCCAGCAGCTCCCCCAGAGCCGGGTTGCGCTGCGCCGCCTCAGGGACAGTGGGGTAGAGCGGATGAAAGGCAATACCGCGGGTCGTTCCCTTCTTCCACGGCCATACCGGCGGTGGGTCATGGCCCGGGCGGATCTGCTCGCTGAGGGGGGAGGCGGCGTAGCCGGTGGGAACACCGCGGCTGAGCCCGCCCTGGGTGGCCGGGAAGCAGTAGCGGGCCCCGTGCTGCACGAAGGATTTCAGGGCAGCGCGAACCACGGAGGGCTTGCCAGCCTCATCCTTGATCGCCAGCCTGGCGGCCACGGCACGCTCCACCGCCGCATGGACCTCCGAGGCCGTTAGGCCAAGCTCGGAGCCGAGGGCCGCATAGGTGGGCGCCGGGCCTGGATCCAGAGCCAGACGCAAGAGCACCACCAGATCCTGCGGGCGCAGGACGAGCTGGGGATTGGAGGGTGAGCGGGCCACGGTCGCACCAGGCCATTCGGCATTCGCGAATAGCGAATATAGAGCCTCCAGCCTGCCTGTCCCTGCGCGGCTTCAGGTTGGCGGAGCAGCCGGCGGCAGCAACCGCTCGATCGCTTCCTGGGGCACGCCCACCTGCTGAGCGATCAGCAGCACCAGTTGCTCCAAACGAACGAGGCGCTGCTCCAGGGCCTGGAGCTCAGCGGTGCCGGCCTTGCCGCCCGTAGCTCCCGTCCCCTTCCCACCTGAAGGGGTTTTGGTCTTGGGAGGGGGCAGCAGGGACAGAGGGGGCGGGCCGTTGGGATCCGCCAGCAGCAGGCCCACCATCACGTCCTTCCGGGCGCGCTTGGCCACCTTGATCCCCCTCTGCGCGCAGAGCTCCTGGAGGACATCGCCTTTCAGGGCCAGCAGCTGGGCTTCCGTGGCGGGTGCGCCGCCCTCGGGCTGGATCAGGGCCCGGGGTTCCTCGACGGCGGTGGCGCCCTCGCTCAATTCTTCCGCCAGGCCGCGATAGAGCCGGGCATCGGCCTGGGCCAGCTCCCGCAGGGTGGAGCGGAGGGTATCGGCGATTTCACCCATGGTCATCGGCTCCTTTGGCTTGATCCTGGGGCTGCGGCTGCTGTGGTGGTTGCAGCTGAGGGTCTGTGGGCTCGGCCGGCTGCTGGGGCTGATTCCCGTTCGTGCTGACGTCGATGGGCCCCGGCACACCGTCCCCGGGCGGCGGGGTTGTCGCGATTGCGGGTCCGTGGCCGTTGCCGCCTGGTGGGGGTGGCGGCGGCGTCAGCAGATCTTGCGACTTATCGATCAGCTCCTGCTGCTTCTGCTTGAGATCGCCGAGGCGGTCCTTGGTGCGGCCCCAGCGATTGATGAAATGAATCACCGCACGCATCAGATCGCCGAGATAGCCACCGCCTTGAAAGGTATGGCGACCTTTCTTGTAGCGGCTAAAGCCATTCACCAGATCATCGCCAGCATCTTCGATGTCACCGGCGATCGCCGTCACGATCTCCAGCAGCTCGTAGAGTTCCTTGCGTTGGGGCAGGTCACGGCTGGCCAGGGCCGTGATCCGTTCCTTGAGCAGAGTGGTTTCATCCTTGGCCTTGTTGGCCAGGCGCCGATGCTGGGCCCGGCTGCGCATCAGGCTGGAGTAGCAATTCCTCAGCTCCAGGTAGGTGCTGTTGAGCACCTCACGTTCCAGTGGTTCCGGATCTGGTGGGAAATCAGAGGTTGGGGGCAGGAAGACCATGCCAGGCAGCACATCGACTTCCATCTTCCGAATGCAGCTGCAAGGTGCAGCGATTCACTGGAGGCTGGATCTATGCGTGGGGTGAATAGTTCCGGCATCACCCCGCGTGGCGACTGAGGCGAGAGGGGTGCGGAAGGAGCTGCAGATCCGCGGCAATCTTCATAATCTCGTCGGAATCGTCCGAACAAAGCGGAATCAGTCCGACCAAGGCCGTCTGCGGTCGCTGCTCTTTCGCAGGAGAATTGATTCAGAACGGGGCCAAGGGGCTGAGGCTGTGCTCACTGACGCCTGATCCCCTCTCGCCATGCCCCAAATCGACCTGCTCCTCGCGGCTGAGCTGCTGGTGGTGCTTCCCATCGTTGCCACCATGAACCGACCCTCTCCGCTGTCTGGGGCGCCAGATCCGCCAATGCAGGAGCCAGAGCCGCCCGTGCAGTGGTCTGCGGAGACCGACCTGCATGCCCAACGCATCCTGCGGCTGGAGAGCCGCCGGACCGCAGGCCCGGCTCCTCTGCGCTGAGGCCTGCAGCGATGACGCTCCTTAGGATCGGCTGGCGATCTGGTGCTGGTCAGGAGGGTTTCGGGATGCTCGGCGGTGCAGACCAGAAAGCGCTCTTTGATTACTGGCACGACCGGGTGCGGCTGACCAACCTCACGCGCCTAGGGGCGCGCGAGCATGTCACCACCCAGGAGCTACGGCATGAGTGCACCAACTACGACGAACTGCGGCGGCTGAAACCTGTTCAGGAGCTTGATGAACTGGAGCGCTGCCGCGTCATCGCGATCATCAAATACGAGTGCACAGCCAAGGTGCTGCAGCGCCGCACAGGGCTGTTGCGTGACTACGCCCGCCAATGTGAGGAACAGGCTCTCGATCACCGCCAGAAGGAGAGAGGGTTGCTGGCCCTCATCACCAAGCTCAAAGACATCCTCAAAGGGAGGGATGTCAAGATCCTGCGACTGGAGTCGCGGATCGAATCCCTACAAGCAGAGAACGAGGCTCTGCGAACGGAGCAGCAGCAATCCAAGGCTGAAAGCCAGTTGCGAAAAGAGCTTGATGCGCTGCAGCGCGCTTTCGAAGCGGAGGTGGAGCGCCGCAAGCAACTGGCCAAGAACAACCAGAGCCTCGGTGGCCGCGTCGCCCACACCAACCGCTACCGGCGGGAGCGCGATGAGCTGAGCGAAGCCCTCAGGATCGAACGGCAGACCAGCCAGGCCCTGCGGCGGGAGCTGGAGCAACTGCGCGGCGGTGAGCAGCTGGGGCTGGACCTCGCTGAGTGAGCACGATGCCCCGCAAGTCTTCCCCTGCAGTGAAAGGAGCCAAGCCAGTCGCCAAAGCCAAGGCAGCGGCCAAGGCAACCGCCAAGGCGCCGGCTCAAGCCAGGTCTGCGCGGCAGAAGGAACCCTCGCTGGCCGACCTCAAGGGCCAGGTCTTGGCCCTGGCAAAGGTCTCCAGCACCAAGGAGCTCAAGCGAGCCAACGTGGATCTGCGCCATCTCGATTTCCGCCTCAAGGCCAGCTGGCGCTCCGCCTTGGGGGTCCTGGAGCAGGCGGCGGTCGCCATGGAGGAGTGGGACCGGAACCCACCGGAGGAATACAAAGAGCTGTTCGCTGAGATTGATCAGGCGGCAGCGGCCTACAGCGCCTCGATTGAGCAAGGTCTCAAGCTGAGCAGCCAGCTGCGCGACGCCGCAGACGACCTGGAGGCCGTCGCCGGTGAGCTGCAGCAGGAGGCCGAGGAGCTCAAGACCATCGAGCAGGCCTCCCGCAAGCAGCGTCGGGTCCGCTCGCTCAACTGAGACCGCGACCAGCTGAAGCCCCTTCAGCCGGGCTGATACACCGCCAGGGCAGTCTCCAGCTTCTGACGGTGCTCGTCCCTCAGAGCCTGGTGTCAAGCGACATCCGGAATTGGTCCTCCGGCGACATGAAATCTGGCCCACCCTGTGAGGCTGTAGCCCCGGCTTGTTGACGCCGTAGCCGGCGCCGGTTGGTCTTGCTCATCAGTCCATTGGGAT
>NZ_JAYGIA010000064.1:0-12014 GCF_034931165.1 Synechococcus sp. BA-124 BA4
CTGCAGGCTGAAGCGCACCAGGCGGTCGTCGTCGTCGCCCGCCGCCAGCGTCAGCACCGACGGGTGGCTCTCCAGCACCTCGCCGCCGGCGCTGATCGTGGTGAAGCTGCCCCGCCACTCCCCCAGGTTGCGCAGAAAGTTCTGCCATTGGCTGGCCATGGGGAAGGGCGGCAAAGGGGCGATGGTAGGCAGCCCGCCGTGGCCGGCGAGCCTGGGTGCCGGGGTGGGGAGCAAGCGGGGAAACGGCTGGCCTTCCGGTGCCCTTCTTCTGCAACGAAGACTGGGCCTGTGCATCCATTCCGATGTGGTGCAGCGGGCCTGCCGGGGCATGGCTGCTATCGGCCCCTAGGGGCAGCTGCCTGCCGTCACTTTGGCCCGGAAATGGGGCATCACCTCTTCGGCAAACAGCTCCAGATTTCGCTTCGTCTGCGCCTGCGGCAGGCTGCCGAATTGCATGATGGCGCAGAGATGGCCGATGCCGAGTCGTTGCTCAAACTCCGCCAGGCGCTGACGGACGGTTTCGGGTGAACCCACCAGGAACATGCCGAGCTTGTCGACGGCCTCCAGGGAATGGTTGGCCATCAGCGTTTCGCGGCTGGTGATCAGGAGTGTTTTGAGGGAGGACACCGATGTGTAGCCCGGTGGCAACAACATCTCGTTGGTCATCCGCAGAAACTTGTTGAAAAAGGCCTCAATATGGGGCTTGGCTTCTCTTCGGGCAATCGCATCGGTTTCCGCCACATAGATGGGCAGGGCCATGCCCAGCTGTTCGGAGCTCGCGGTATAGCCGTACGCCTCGGCGCAGTTCCGGTAGGTGTCCATGAGCCCGCAGGCCACATCGATGTTGCTATACACATTCAGATACACGTATTTCCTTTTGGGATCGGACGCCCAGCGAATCGTTTCCAGGCTGCCTCCGGAGGGAATCCACACGTCCGGATGGGGCTGTTGGAAAGGACGCGGCCACAGATTCACTTAGTTGTAGCTGTAATGCTTGCCTTCGAACGGGAAAGGACCCTCTTCCGTCCAGGCCCGGATGATCAGATCGTGTGCTTCATGGAAGCGCTCCAGGGAATAGGTGGGATTGACGCCGGTGGCGTGATACTCAACGCCAATCCCTCGGACGAAACCGGCAATGAAGCGTCCGCCGGTGATGTTATCGAGCATGGCGTATTCTTCCGCCACGCTGAGGGGATTGGACAGCAAGGGCAACGCCCGCCCCAGGATGCAGATCTTGCCTCGCTTCACGCTTCTGGAAAGCGCCCCCGCCATCACGGCCGGTGTGGGCATCAGGCCATAGGCCGACTGGTGATGCTCGTTGACGCACACGCCATCAAAACCGAGCGCATCGGCTAGTTCCAGCTCATCGAGATAGCGGTTATAGAGCTGATGGCCAATCTGGGGATCGTAGTACGTGTTGGGGAGCACCAGGCTCGCCGAGACATGTTTGTCGACGTAATCCAGATCGAGGGCGCCATAGGGCATCAAATGAAAGGAATAGAACTTCATGCGGATGCCTTGACCGTGAATGCGTCCAGATGCTCGAGGTAGCGATCGGTGGCGTCCAGCATCGGGAAATGGCCGCAGTCCCTGTAGAGATGTAGCTGGGCGTGGGGGATCATGGCGTGGTAGCCGTGGGCATAGGCCACGGGGAAAAGCCTGTCATTCTCACCCCATTGAATCATGGTTGGCATCGTCAGCCGATGCAACCATTTGCGTAGATGGGGGTTGTGAAAGCGAGGATGCCAGGCCAATCGCGCCGACATCTGTCTGGCTTTCAACATCAGATCGATATCACGTTCGCTCGATTGCTTCGCCCGCATGGTTTCCCTGGCCTGCGGATCAACGATCAGCTGGCCGATGGTGTCGTCCGGGTTCCACAGGAAGGCATCCCCCATCGGGCAGCCGTCAACACGGATGCCGGCTGCGGCACACAGGCTCAGGCTCCTGAACCGTTGCGGCTGCATCACGGCAACTTCCGCTGCCAGCCAGCCGCCCAGGCAGTGGCCGGCAAGGTGGCAGCTCTCGATCTGCAACGCATCAAGCACATCGAGGTAAAAGAGGGCCAGATCGGCCATGCCGTCGATCCATTCCCCTGACCCCGAGGAGCCAAAGCCGGGATGGTCGGGCAGGATCACATCGTGGTGCTCCGTCAGCCTGGACAGCACGCTGTCCCATGACGCTCGCCCATCCATGCCGTGCAAGAGCAGGAGGGGTTCACCTTTGCCGCCACGCTGATAGGCGACTTGGCAGCCTCGAATGTCGATGCGATGTTCCGTGACCATGGGGCTATTCGGGCCTGCTGTCATGGGTCAAGTCCCGATAGAGCCGGTGGTGCCGCTCGACCGGACCCTTCCATGAGAAGCGCTTGCAGACGTCCAATCCGTTCCTGACCATGGCCTCCTTGGCGGAGTCTGACAGCGTCATGAACCTGTGGATGGCCTTCGCGATGGCCTCGGCGCCCAGTCCGTCGATTCGGATTGCGCAGGCGTCATCCAGGTAGTCATTCATTCCTCCGGCAAAAGAAGCGATCAGGGGTGTGCCGCACGCCAAGGCCTCGAGTCCAACAAGGCCAAAGGGCTCATGGATGCTGGGGAAGATCACGGCGTCGGCCGCTCGGATGATGTGGAACTTGTCATCCCCTGCGGTGAAAGGAATCCGGTGCAAGTTATCCCGTTCACGTGCCAGGTTCTCCAGCCGTTGATATAAGTCCGGATTGGAACCGGCTTCCCCTCCCATCACGACCAGGTCGACGCCGCTGGGCAATCGGACATCGAGCAGCCGCCCGACATTCTTCATCGTATCGATGCGCCCGAAATACAGGAGCTTCGTCGGGTTCTTGCCAGGAAGTCTCTTCGCTTCGAATGGAATTGACTGCACGTCCTCCAGATGGATGCCGTGCGGGATCACCTGTGAATCCTGCGGTCCGTTGAGCCGTGTCTGATCGCTCCGGTTCAGGAAGATGGCCCTGTCAGACGATTGAATGCTTTCCCGCTCCAGTCGTTCGATCTCGGCGACAATCGACTTTTCGACGGGCGGAGCAGCCATCGACTCCTTCGCCAGATCCTCCAGCAACAGGGTGTAACTCAATTGGGTTGTGTACACCGATTTGATGTTGCCTCCCCAGTAGCTGGCCAAGGCGTTGCCCACCGCAATGGACGTCCAGTCCTGCATGTGGATGATATCGGGCCTGTTCAGGTTCTTGATCCCGTAGATGATTTGAATGGGGGCATTCATCAGGGTCTGCACGATGAAGTCACTGCCCAGGCCATCCCTGTATCCGCAGGAAATCACCTCAATCTGATCGGCGATCGTCTGATGGCCGTAATTCCACCTTAAATCCAACACCTGAATCCTGATCGACTCGTCTGCTTTGGCCAGGCCTTCAATGATTTCCTTGACAGAGCTCCCCATGCCGCAGGAGGCCCTGAAGGGGTTGTCACACAGGATGAAGAGGATCTTCATGCGCTGAAGCCAGGGGTTCCGTTGGGTCTGGATGTCGCCCTGCGGATGGTGGATGGACTTCTGCCGTCGATCCCATGCGGAGCCAGAAGGAGGGCCTGAATACGATGATGCACGCTTCCGGAAGACTGTAACTGAATGCCAAGGAGCTCGCCATCCGTGTGTCCAATTCAGCCCCGATCGATAAGGTGCTGTTGGTCCTGTGCCGCGATCCCTGGCTCTACGCCGTGCCCGATTGCCCCCACCACCCCCGGGAGGCGAGCAACGTTGTCTGCCCAGTCGCTGCTTGGCGTTTGCCTATCTTAGAAGCAGTGTTTGAGCTTGCTTTCAAGACGGCATCATTCGAGCTATGCTGAATCAATGCTGTCGTAGGCCCACCGGCCCATCCCGATGGAATACAAATATGAAGCTGTTGTTGAAACAGATGGGCGAATCCGGATCCAAAGTCCTGTCCATCTGAAAACGGGAGCGAAGGTGTTCGTTTCTGTGCCAAGTGACGATCCCGACCCTGTCGTCAGCGGATTTGACTTGAGTGAAAGGGCTTTGGCGGCTGACTGGCTGAACCCAGAGGCGGAAGCTGCATGGGCCCACCTGCAATAGGGGACGTCGTTCTCATCCCCTTTCCTTATTCCGACCTGTCGCAAGCTAAGCGTAGGCCGGCCTTGGCCATCGCAGATGTTGGGATGGGAGACTTTGTGCTGTGTCAGATCACAAGCAGATCCTACGCGGATAGGCTGGCAATTCCACTTTCGGAAAGTGACTTTGCCGAAGGTGATCTCAGGCGTGAGAGTTTTGTGCGCATTGGAAAAATGTTCACTGCGACTATCTCGATCATTTCTGGAGTCGCTGGCAAGCTCAATCGTGGGAAAATGTCTGAGCTCCTGGATGCGTTGGTTGACATCCTGCGTGCAGGAGACTTTGAGCGGTGACGCGTCGCAACATCGTCGGGAAGGCCTTGGGCTCGGCAGGGGGGCGAGACTTGTCCTCCCCTGCGCCCAGCCCGATGCGTTCCCCCCTGGCGGCCCTGTGCACCCTGGCCGCCGCCGGTGCCGCCCTGGCTCTCCCGGCCATCCCGGTGGCCCACGCCCAGGCCGCCTGGCAGACCTGCCGCTTCAACGGCCGCGCCGAAGCCTGTCTGGTCGCGGGCGGCTCCACGTCGTTCACGGTCACCTTCCGCTCCGACGGCAAGCAGATCGAGATGGAGAAGGTGGGCGAGCCCTGGAGCTGCGGCCAGGGGGATCAGGAGGAATGCGGCAAGCTGCTGATCACCGAGCCCAGCAATGGCCGCACCACCCTGGCCACCTACCGGCAGACATCCTCCGCCTTCCTGGTGCGCAGTGAGCGCGGCAACACTTACACGATTCCCTTCTGAATTAGCCTTCGCACGCTGTGCAATGGCTGCTCCAGTGACCGTTCCTGAATCCCCCAGGCCCCCCTTTCCCCCCTTCGATGCCGAAACGGCGGCGAAGAAAGTGCGCCTGGCCGAGGATGCCTGGAACGGCCGTGACCCGGAACGGGTGGCGCTGGCCTACAGCCCGGACAGCGTCTGGCGCAACCGGGCCGAGTTCGTCAGCGGGCGCGAGGCCATCGAGCAGTTTCTGGCCCGTAAATGGGCCAAGGAGCTCGACTACCGCCTGATCAAGGAACTCTGGGCCTTTCACGGCAACCGCATCGCCGTGCGTTTCGCCTACGAATGGCACGACGATTCCGGCCAGTGGTTCCGAGCCTACGGCAACGAAAACTGGGAGTTCGATGCCCAGGGCTTCATGCACACCCGCATCGCCAGCATCAACGACCTGCCGATCAAGGAGAGCGAGCGGAAGTACCACTGGCCGCTCGGTCGCCGCCCCGACGATCATCCGGGCCTGTCCGATCTCGGCCTCTGACGCTCAGCGCTCCCCGCTGCCGATCAGCCAGTGCGAGCGCGCCGGCGGGGGAATCGGTAGGCTCCGCCCAGTGATGCGTGGCGGGAGATGGAGGAGAAACTCGTCTTCGTGAGTGTGGGTGGCACGGCCACGGCGGAGCAGGAATCCTTCGTGCGATCGATCGAGGATCGCCTGCGCAGTGAATCCCTGATCCCCAAGACCGTCGGCCGCAACACCTTCAGCGCCGATGCACCGCTGAAGGCCATCACCGAACTGATGGAGAAGTGTTCCGGCATCGTCGTCATCGCCCTGGAGCGCAGTTACTTCCCCTCGGGCCTCGAAAGGCGCGGCGGTCCGCGTCAGGGGACTCTGGTGGAAACAAGGCTGCCGACGCCGTGGAACCACATCGAAGCGGCGATGGCCTACGCGAAGCACCTGCCGCTGCTGGTGATCGTGGAAGACGGCTTGAAAGCGGAGGGATTGCTGGAGCAGGGTTACGACTGGTATGTGCAGAAACTTCCCCTGGCCGAGGCGGCCCTGGGCTCCAACGAATTCAACGGCGTGCTCGCTGACTGGAAGGAGAAGGTGCTGGCCTTCCAGCCGGGGGCTGGCACAGTCGTCCCTGCAGCTGGCCCAGTCGCCCCGTCACCGCCGCCGCCAACACTGCGGGAGCTGAACCCGGCCGACCTCTCCGTGCGCGATCTGCTCGGTGCCCTCAGGCCGGTGCAGCTGTGGAGTGTGACGATCGCCCTCGCCGGCCTGCTGGCGGGGGCCTTCAGCCTCGGTGCCCGCCTGCTCCCCTTCGGCGATCGGCCCAAGCCTGTCCAGGGCGCCCTCAGGCCGACGCTGGCTCCGGGCGCGGTTGAACGTCCGTGCCGAAGCTTTCTTCCTGATACACCAGGCCGCAGTTCCGCCTGATCCAGTGGGGATTCGTGCCCCGTTCCTCCACCAGGGCAGGGAGGCGATGGCCGTTCCAGGCATACCAGCGCAGCGGGAACCGCGAGACATGGCGTCGCCCGGCCATGGCGTCGTGAATCATGCAATCAGGCATATAGAAACCGACGCTCTGGGTGGTCAGGAACTTCAGCAACTCCTGGCAGCCCTGGCGTGTGATGACGACGGCATGGAGGCAATAGAGCGGCCCCTGCAGCACATCGCCCAGCTGATGGGACGGCCAGGGCCAGGCGATCTGGCTCAGGCGCGTGAGTGTTCGGGAGCGATGCAATCGCCGGGCCGGATGCAGACGCGGCAGAAAGTCGTACTGAATCTGCGAACCCAGGAGGAGAAGATCGAAGTTGCGGGGCGTGCTGTTCAGGAACGCCGGCGCCAGCTGGTGCCACGACCGTGAGAAGCGGATGTCATCCTCGAAGATGCAGGCCCGTGGATACCCCTGGTCGATGATGTGCTGGAGCAGCGTCAGTTGGGTCACGGCGCAGCCCTGGGCGCCGGGCAGGTGGAGAAAGTCTTCGCGATCTGCCAGCTGATCGATGCCGAAACGCAACAGCGCCTCCCGGACGTTTCCCGTCGCCCCATCAAAGGCCGACCAGCGCCGCGCGTCCGTGAATCCCGCCCATTCCAGTTGGCTGCGGCTGCTCTCCCACCGATCCGGCCGGCGATCGAGATTGATCAGAAAGGCAGGGGTGTTCAGCAACTCCTGCCAGGACAGTTTGGCCATGCATCAATGCGGCACGAAAACAGACGCTGGATTCGGCACGCAGGAATGCTTCACGAAGCATCATGTTATCATCGTCCTCCGATTCCAGGCAGGCCATTGATGACCGCCCCCGTACGGGTCAGCCCGGGCGGCTCGCCGACGGCTCCTCTGGTCACGGTCGTCGTGGTGTTCCGCGAACGGCACAGCTTTGCCTCACGCTCGCTGGACTCGATCCTCGAGCACCGGGATTATCCCTTCGTCCTCCATTACCACGACAGCCAGTCACCGCCCTCGGTGCGGCGGGAGCTGGAGGCGGCCGAGGCCCGCGGCGAGCTGACCCTGTTCACGGCGGCCCCCGGCACCCCCAACCAGCTGCGCAACCAGGCGCTGCAGGCGGTGACGACGAAGTATGTGTGCTTCATCGACAACGATGTGCTCGTCACCAGGGGCTGGATCGAGACCCTGGTGGCCACGGCGGAGCGCACCGGAGCCGGCATCGTCTTCCCCCTCTACCTGATGGGGGAGTTTGAAGCCGATCGCATCCACATGGCCGGCGGCAAGAACCATCTCTCGGAGAAGAACGGCGAGATTGAATACAACGCAGAGCACCTCTTCGCCAATGCGCCCGCCTCCCGCATCGTCGGCACTCTCCAGGGGGGAGATTCCGATTTCGGCGAGTTCCATTGCATGCTGCTCAGCATGGCGATGCTCCACGAGACGGGCCCCCTCGATGAGGCCTACCTCCAGGTGAATGAGCACATCGACATCGCCATGGTGGCCCGGCAGGCGAACTATCGGGTCATCTTCGAGCCGAAGTCCGTGGTCAGTTACGTCTACGCCAACGAGCACTCCCCCTACTGGCTCTGCGACATCGAGCCCTTCCACCGGCGCTGGAGCCATGAGCTGGCGGCCCGGGACGTGGCCTATCTCTCCAGCAAGTGGAAGCTGCGCTCCCTCCAGAGCATGACCTCCTTCCTCAATCGCCAGATCGGCAGCATGGAGCGGGTCCATCCCCGCCCCGTTGAGCCTGCTGCCGAGGCCGTGGACAACCACGCCTATCCCTATGTGCACTCCTTTCCTCTGCTGGTGCGGCAATGCCTGGCGCAGGGCCATTCCCGCAAGGAGATCGTGGAGCTGAACCGGGTGTTCGATGTCGCGGCCGAGCTGCACGGCGGCTCCTTCCGGAACTCGAAGAAAACCTTCCAGGAGCATGTCGTCCGGGTGGCCAGCGTCCTGGTCGTGCACGGCGCCCCCTTCGATCTGGTCAAGGCCTCCCTGCTGCATGCCGCCTACATGCCCACCAGCTCTCGCCGGCATCTGGCCCCCACCGAGCGGAACCGGGCCCTGCTGCGCGAACTGGTGGGCCGCAAGGTGGAGGCGATCGCCCATGCCTACGCGGTCGCCACCGCCGCAGGCCCCGCCGATCGCCAGGGTCCTCCGCCGGTGATCGAGGAACTGCCGATCGTCAGTGCCCAGGCCAGCGTCGTGCGGATCGCCAACGACATCGAGGATCTGCTCGACAACGCCGCCCTGCTGGAGCGCAAGTCGCTCAAGCACTTCGCCCGGGTTCATGCCTCCCACGGGCCCGTCGCCGAGGCCTGCGGCTACCAGGCCATGGTGGCGGAGTTCGCCGAGCGGATCCGGCTGGCCGAGGTCGCCCTGGAGCCGGGCTCCCAGGATCCGGCGGCGGCGGACTGGCTGATTGCGCTGCTGCGGGAGCGATCCCCCTACCCCCTGCTGGAGTCCCATTCGCTGGCCACGCGCTCGCGCCGGCTGGCGGCCCGCCTCGTGCGCAAGCTCCCCAGACGGGGCATTCCACTGCCACTGAAGATCGCGGCCAAAAAGGTCCTCAGGCCTTTCGGGCTGGTCTGACCCGGTCCCTTGCGATCGCGCCGAATCAGGCGGGCCGAGCCCCCTGGCGCTCCAGCACGCCCACGCAGCGCCCGCACAGGCTGGGATGGTCCGGGTGCTGGCCGATGTCGCTCTCGTGGTGCCAGCAGCGCTCGCACTTGTGGCCCGCCGCCCGGGCGATCCGCACCCGCACGCCCTCCTCCTCGGTCTCCGCTAGAAGGGGCTCCGCCGGCGCTGACCCGCCGACCCGCAGGGCCGACACCAGCAGCCAGTCGGCCAGGTTGTCGACCTCGGGGTGGGGGCTGGCCTCCACCAGGGCCAGGGCCTCATGCAGGGGGGCCGCCTCCGATGCCGCGTCAGCCGCCGCCTCCACCAGCTCCAGCTGCACCTGGGCCTCGAGGGAGGCGCCCAGTTCCCCCCGGCCCCGGCAGCCCTCCAGCACCCGGTTCACCTGGGCGCGCAGCTCCAGGATCCGCTGCATCGGCGCCAGCAGCTCCGGCGCCGCCCAGCTCTGGGGCACCGTCGGCCAGCCCCGCTCGAACACCGAGACTTCGGCCACCGGATAGGGCAGGTTCTGCCAGATGTCCTCGGCCATGTGGCACAGCACCGGCGCGATCAGGCCCGCCAGCCGCTCCACCACCAGGTGCAGCACGGTCTGGCAGCTGCGGCGGCGGACATCGCCGGCCGCGCTCACATAGAGGCGATCCTTGGCGATGTCGAGGTAGACGTTGGACAGGTCCACCACGCAGAAGTTCTGCAGGGCCTGGAAGAAGCGGTAGAACTCGAAGCGCTCGAAATCGGCGCTCACCTCCTCGATCAGGCTGGCGGTGCGCTGCAGCATCCAGCGATCCAGCAGGGGCAGATCCTCGATCGCTACGGCATGCTCGGCGGGCACGAAATCATGCAGATTGCCCAGCAGATAGCGGGCCGTGTTGCGCACCTTGCGGTACACGTCCGCCAGCTGTTTGACGATCCCCGGCCCCAGGGGCACGTCGGCGGAGTAATCCACCGAACTCACCCACAGCCGCAGCACGTCGGCGCCGTAGGCCGGCTCCTGCTTCTCGTTCCTGCCCCCCTCCACCAACACAACGGGGTCCACCACGTTGCCCAGCGACTTGCTCATCTTGCGGCCCTTCTCATCGAGGGTGAAGCCGTGGGTGAGCACCCGGCGGTAGGGGGCATGGCCATTCACGGCCACCGAGGTGAGCAGGCTGCTCTGGAACCAGCCACGGTGCTGGTCGGAGCCCTCCAGATAGAGATCGGCGGGGCAGCCCAGACCGCGGCCCTCCAGCACGGCGGCCCAGGAGGAGCCCGAGTCGAACCACACATCCATGGTGTCGGTGCCCTTGCGCCACTGGTCGGCCTGGCCGGCCCAGGCCGGCGGCAGCAGCCCCGCCTCGTCCCGCTCCCACCAGACATCGGCGCCGTGCTCGGCGATCAGCGCCTCGGCGTGGGCCAGGGTGTCGGCGTTCAGCAGCACCTCGCCCGTCTCGCGGTGATAGAAGACCGGGATCGGCACCCCCCAGGAGCGCTGGCGGGAGATGCACCAGTCGCCCCGGTCCCGCACCATCGCCTCGATGCGGTTCCTCCCGCTGGCCGGCAGCCACTCCACCGCCGCGATCGCCTCCAGGGCCTGGGCGCGGAAGCCGTCGACGGAGGCGAACCACTGTTCGGTGGCCCGGAAGATGGTCGGTTTCTTGGTGCGCCAGTCGTAGGGATAGCGGTGCTCGTAGCGCTGCTCGGCCAGGAGCAGCCCGGCGTCCCGCAGGGCGGTGATGATCGCCGGGTTGGCGTCCTTGAGCACGTTGAGCCCGGCGAAGGGGCCCGCCTCGGCGGTGAGGGTGCCGGCCTCATCCACCGGGCAGAGCACCGGCAGGCCGTACTTGTTGCCGGTGTGGAAGTCGTCGACGCCGTGGCCCGGGGCCGTGTGCACCAGGCCGGTGCCGGTTTCGGTGGTGATGTAGTCGCCGCCGATCACCACGGGGCTGGTGCGATCCAGCAGCGGATGGCGGTACAGGATCCCCTCCAGCTGGGCCCCCTTGAGGGTGAGCAGGGGTTCGAGCGGGCGCTCCAGGCTGTTGCGCAGCTGCTCCACCAGCTGGGCGGCCACCACCAGGTAGCGGGGGGTGCCGCCGTTGGTGGTGCCGTCGCGGCAGATGGCGTAGTCGAGCTGGCCATTCACCGACACCGCCAGGTTGGCCGGCAGGGTCCAGGGGGTGGTGGTCCAGATGGCCACGAACAGCTGCTCCCGGTGGGCCGCATCGGTGGGGCCGGCGATGCCGGCGTCCGCCAGCAGCCCGGCCAGCGGCTCCGGCAGCTCCACCACCGGGAAGGCCACGTAGACGCTGGGGGAGGTGTGGCCGTCGGGGTACTCCAGCTCAGCCTCGGCCAGGGCGGTGCGGGAGCTTGGGCTCCAGTGCACCGGCTTGAGGCCCCGGTAGATGTGGCCCGCCAGCACCATGCGGCCAAAGACCCCGATCTGGGCCGCCTCGTAGGACGTCTGCAGGGTGAGGTAGGGCTCGTCCCAGTCGGCCCAGATGCCCCAGCGCCGGAAGCCGCTCTTCTGGCCCTCCACCTGCTCGAGGGCGTAGGCATGGGCGCGCCGCCGCAGGTCGATGGGGGTGAGCTGCCGCCGCTCCTCGTTGCCCAGGCCCTGCAGCACCTTCAGCTCGATCGGCAGGCCGTGGCAGTCCCAGCCCGGCACGAAGCGGGCCCGGCGCCCCTGCAGCAGGGCGTGCTTATTGATGATGTCCTTGAGGATCTTGTTGAGTGCATGGCCCACGTGCAGGGCGCCGTTGGCGTAGGGCGGGCCGTCGTGCAGGGTGAAGGGGGCGCCCGGGTTGCCGCGGCTCAGCCGCCCGTAGAGATCGTGCTCCTTCCAGAAGGCCTGCAGTTCCGGCTCCCGCACCCGGGCATTGGCCCGCATCGCGAAGGGCGTCTGCAGCAGGTTGAGCGTGTCCTTGTAGGACGCCGGGCTTGCCGTCACGTCGCCGGGGCGCGAGAAGGCTGGATTATCCCGCCTCGCCGAGACCCTCCCCGGCGGCAGCGGTCTGCGGCGGGCTGACGGGCTCCGGCGTCTCCGGCACGGCCTGCTCCAGCAGGGCATCGATCGCCTCGAAGCTGTCCACCACCAGCGGGCCGTCGTCGGGCTCGGGGTCCGGCTCGGCGGCTTCGGCCACCTC
>NZ_JAYGIA010000065.1:0-76818 GCF_034931165.1 Synechococcus sp. BA-124 BA4
TGGGCCTTTACCGACGAAAGCTGGAACGATTGGCCAGTCACCGCATAGACGTGGGCATAGCCTGCACAAGTCCAGCTCAGACGCCCGTTACGGCGAGATATGGAGTCGGCCGTTTTTCAGGAGTCCCTACACAGAACACATCGATCGCTGAGTTGCCAATTCAGCGATCAGGGTTCATAATGGATCAATGGAGCTGCGCAATCAGCTTCCAAGCAGTCATCCCCTGACTGCTCCTGTTCACCCTCCGGAGAGGGTCACAGGACCTCCTGAGTTACACCACTCGGAGGGGCGCTACCCACCGTGTTGTTCACCACGGCTCCTGAGGCTCAGATCCTGGTCGATCGTAGGGGCTGGGAGTACAACTCACTCAGGCCGCATTCGACCTCCAGGGGCTGACGTCCCTGGAGGCAGCTCAACAGAGAGCTGCAGCATGACCACAACCACCCACTCTCATAAGGCCTGGTCCGATAAAGGGGTCACGTCAGTCATGCAAGAGACGAGGGCGTGGAGTATGTGCCCGAGGGTTGGCCGCCTTGTCGCCACTGAGAAGGATCGGCAGCTCGCAGGCTTCCATGATGAACTTGTCCTTCCTCTAGGGGGAGGCCTGTCCAGTTCCATGGGAACCCTTCACAATGTGCTGCCTCAAAACGGTATCGCGAGTGGATTGGTCGTTTTCATTTTCCGCGCAACATGACCGGCTGATTGCATCGTCCCCAGCCGCCGCGCTGCTCAGTCGGTTCTCCATTCCCTGACGCACCGCTCCATCGAGTGCAGCCGACTCTCGTGGTGGGCGCCGGGGTCCAGCATGATCAGCCGCCTGAGGGTCTCTGCGACGTTCATCGTCGACTCCCTCAACCCACTGCTCGATCTGCTCTGGTGTTCGGCCCTGGTTGCAGGGCAGTTTCTGCCAGGGTTCCTGCAGCGGTTGGCTCCCCTGTCGCAACAACTGCAGATTCCCCAGAAACCGGCTGAGCCTGAGCTGCTCCATACCGGCCTGCTCCGGATCGCTTGCCGCTGCCCTTGGTCTCTGCTGCTGGTGTTCCTGCCCGGACGGCAGACCCGCCAGGGAGGTCTGGCAGCGAGGAACCGTTTTCCGCTGGGTGACCGGACACTGCTGCACCGCAGCTCCTCCTGCCACTTCCGGAAGGCATCCGAGAGCTGACCGAGCGCCAGCAGGCACTGCCGCGGTGTGCGCGATGGGTGGTGACTGACGGTGATCACCACCAGCTCATCCCCAAGTGACTTCTTCCCCGCCACACTCCACTGCCACGGCTCTGGCCGGCCTCTCTCCCCTTGCGCTTCCTGACAGGCCTGCCTGCAGAACGGGCCACAGCAGCAACAGTTCAGTCGAGGCGTCAGCCTGGCTGTCAACGGTTTTCACGATGCACTGTGTGACCTTGCGAGAGACCTGACTGCCAAGATCCCGCTGAGCCCTGTTGATGCGCCCGAGATTGGGTTCATTGACAGGCACGGGCCCCCGAGCGAAACCATGACCACTCTGGTCGTCATTGGGCTTTTTTCTGATCAAAGCGTGACCAGTGGCTCAGAAGTCGCCAATTCGCTTGATCCAGCTGATTCACTGTGCTGCAGTGGTTCTGGGTGATGGGGGCAGGGGGACTTGAACCCCCACAACGTCGCCGTCTGCGGATTTTAAGTCCGCTGCGTCTACCAATTCCGCCATGCCCCCGGCTCTGGGATCCTAGATTCGCGGTACGTTGCCTCCACGGTCGTGCTGCTGCCCGGGTTGCTGAGCTCCATCACCATCGACCCGGGGTCGATCCCCCCCGACACTCTGCTCGTGCTCGGCGCCTATCTGGTTCTCGGCGGGGCCTACCTGGTGGTGGTGCCCCTGGCCCTCTATGCCTGGATGCACAAGCGCTGGACCGTGATGGGCAAGATCGAGCGCACAGCGGTCTACGGCCTGGTGTTTCTGTTCTTCCCCGGCCTGATTCTGTTCGCCCCCTTCCTGAATCTGCGCATGGCGGGTCAGGGGGAATGAATCGGGGCCAGGCACTGCTGATCGGGCTGGGGGTGTTCCTGGCCGGCGGGCTCGGCTACGCGGGTTTCAAAGCGGCGGGCTTCGAAGGGTTTTCCGCCGGCATCGCCGCGGAGGCGCTGCTGATTCTGCTGGTGATGGGCTGGACGGGGACCTACCTGCTGAGGGTGGTCACCGGAAAGATGAGTTTCATGGAGCAGCGACGCCGCTATCGCGCCGCCTTCGATGCCCTCACCACCGAAGAGCTGCAGAAGGAATTCGATGCCCTCAGCCCTGCTGAGCAGGAGAAGCTGCTTCGCGAGATCGGGCAGTGGAAGGACGACGCCGCAGCCTGACCCCATAGGCTCGGAGGATGCCCGCCTCCGCCCCTCGGCCCTGATGAGCGCAGCTCCAGCCACCGTCGCCAGCACCCCCATCCAGCGGTGCTTCACCGGGCTCCTGCAGCAGGGCCGCTGCGCCCTGATGCCGTTCCTGATGGCCGGGGATCCCGACCTGGCCACGACCCGGGCCACCCTTCTGGCCCTGCAGTCCGAGGGCAGCGATCTGATCGAGCTGGGCATTCCCTACAGCGATCCTCTGGCGGACGGACCGGTGATCCAGGCCGCCGCCGGCCGGGCCCTCGCCGCCGGCACCACCCCCACTGGGGTGCTGGAGATGCTCGCCAGCCTGAAGGGAGAGCTGACTCTGCCCGTGGTGCTCTTCACTTACACCAACCCGCTGCTCAACCGCGGTCTCGAGACCTTCTGCCGAGAGGCCGCCGCCGCCGGTGCTGCCGGACTGGTGGTGCCCGACCTGCCCCTGGAGGAAGCGGAGCGTCTCTCACCCATCGCCACCAGCCACGGCCTCGATCTGGTGCTTCTGGTGGCCCCCACCACCCCCGCCGGGAGGATGGCGAGGATTGCCGAGGCCAGCCGGGGGTTCACCTACCTGGTGAGCGTCACGGGGGTCACGGGGGTTCGCACGAGTCTGGAGAGCCGGGTGGGTGATCTGGTGCAGCAGCTCAAGGGCCTGGGTCCACGACCGGTGGCGGTGGGCTTCGGCATCTCGGGCCCCGAGCAGGCCCGTCAGGTCCGTGACTGGGGAGCGGATGGAGCCATCGTGGGCAGCGCTCTGGTGAACGTGATGGCAGCGGCCCATGAGCAGGGCTCGGATCCCGCGGCAGCGGCCGCGGACTTCATCGCCGGGCTGCGCAAGGCCCTCGACGCCTGAGACCGGCCATGGCAGCCGACGAGTTGAGCTTTTCTCTTCCCTGTTCGGAGGCCTGCGAACGCAACAAGGGACCGATCCTGGAGGTGCTGCGTCAGTGGTTGGAGAGGGGCCAGCGGGTGCTGGAGGTGGGTTCCGGCACCGGCCAGCACGCCGTGCACATCTGCCGGCATCTGCCGGTGGTGTGGCAGCCCAGTGAGCGGGCCATCAACCTGAGCGATCTGCGCCGACGCTGTCAGCTGGAGGGCCAGGCCAACGGGCCTCTGGGCTGGCTTCTCCCTCCCACCGAACTTGACGTGCTCCAGCCGCACTGGCCTGAAGGACCCTTCGACGCGGTGTTCAGTGCCAACACCATTCACATCATGCCCTGGAGCGCTGTGCCGAAGTTGCTCGAGGGCAGCGCCCGGGTGTTGCGGGAGTCAGGTCTGCTGCTGCTGTACGGCCCCTTTCACGACGGCGGCCGTCACACCAGCTCCAGCAACGTCGCGTTTGATCAGCATCTGCGCAGCCTTGATCCCGCCATGGGGGTTCGCGACGCTCATGAGCTCACCGTCATGGCCGCAGGCTGCGGATTGCAGGCCATCGACGATCTGGCGATGCCGGCCAACAACAGGCTGCTGGTGTTCCGCCGGCAGGCCGCAGCAGCCTCTGACCCTCGGCCATGACCAGTGCCCCTGCGGTGCAGGTGGCTCTGCTGGGGCTGCCCAACACCGGCAAATCGACGCTCTACAACAAGCTCACTGGAGGCCATGCCCACGTGGCCAACTGGCCTGGGCTCACGGTGGAGCTGATGCGCGGTGCCCTGCCCGCCGATGTCGCCGGCCGCCCCTACGACCTGATCGATCTGCCCGGCATCCACGACCTGCGCGGCGACAGTGAGGATGAAGCTGTGGTGCGCCGCTTCCTGGGCGCCACTCGCCCCGATCTGGCGGTGGTGGTGCTCAACGCCAGCCATGCCGATACCCAGCTGAGACTGGCGTTGGAGCTTCAGGCCACCGGACTGCCCCTGATCCTGGCGTTGAACATGGCCGATGAAGCGCAGCGCT
Source organism: Synechococcus sp. BA-124 BA4 (assembly GCF_034931165.1). NCBI lineage: Bacteria > Bacillati > Cyanobacteriota > Cyanophyceae > Synechococcales > Synechococcaceae > Synechococcus > Synechococcus sp. BA-124 BA4. The sequence goes on from NZ_JAYGIA010000065.1 coordinate 4,249, forward strand.
TCGGCGTGAGGATCGACCATCAGCGCCTGTCTGCCGACCTGGGGCTGCCGGTGCTGTTGCTCAGCGCCCGTCAGGGCGAGGGACTGGACACGCTGCTGGAGTGCATCCACGGCCTTGATCAGCTGCAGCCCGCGCCCACCCGGCTGCTGCCCGAAGCGGAGCTGGAGGCACAGCAGGCGCAGCTGGTGGAGGGCTGCATCAAGGGTCACGACCGACCCAACCGGGATCCCCGGCAGGACCGTCTCGATCGGGTGCTGTTGCACCCACTCCTGGGACTCCTCAGTTTCTTTGTGGTGATGCTGGCTGTGTTTCAGCTGATCTATGCCGTGGGCGGACCGATCCAGTCCTGGCTGGGAACGCTGTTCGACGCTCTGGAGGCCCAGCTGCTGCAACCGGCCCTGCAGGGCCTGGGCCTGCCGGATTTTTTCCGTCGGTTACTCAGTGAAGGGCTGTGGATGGGTGCCACCACCGTGATCAGCTTCATGCCGATCATCTTTCTTTTTTACATGATGATCGCCCTGATCGAAGACTCGGGATATCTGGCCCGTTCGGCCTTTCTGATGGATGGAGTGATGCATGCACTGGGGCTCGATGGCCGCAGCTTCGTGCTGCAGATCATGGGCTTCGGCTGCAATGTGCCGGCCATCATGGGCACCCGGGTGATCCGTGAGAGGCCCCAGCGCTGGCTGGCAATGCTGATGATCCCGTTTTCGCTCTGCCAGGCCAGGCTCACGGTGTTCGTCTTCATGGCCGGAGCTTTCTTTCCAAGGCCCTGGTGGGCAGCTGGGGCGGTGATCTTCGGCTTCTACATGGTCAGTTTCGCAGCGGCTGTTCTCACCGCCCTTCTGTTCAAACGGGTGTTCCCGAGCCAGGGGGGGTTCGTCCTGGAATTGCCCCCTTACCGGACTCCCAGCCTGGGAACGGTGTTCAGCCGGGCCTGGCGTGAAATGGTGACCTTCTTCTTCACCACCCGCCGCTTCATCATCCTGGGGGTCATCGCCATCTGGCTGCTCAACAACCTTCCCCCAGGGGTGGATCACCTCTCCGGACAGTCACTGGCGGGTCAGATCGGTCGACTGGTGCAACCGCTGCTGGGACCGATCGGCATGACTCCTGAGCTGACCATCTCCCTGATCTTCGGCTTCATCGCCAAGGAAATCCTGCTGGGGGCCATGGCAGTCATCTACGCCACCCGCGAGAGTGCGCTGGCCGGCGCGGTGGTGGGGGCGATCCGACCGCTGCAGGCCCTCAGTTTCATGATGTTCACCCTTCTGTACACCCCCTGCCTCTCCACGGTGGCGGTGCAGCTGAGGGAAAGCCGCAGCGGCCGCTTCGTGGCACTGTCACTGGTGTGGTCGTTCAGCCTGGCCTGGGTGATGGCCTTCCTCCTGTACCAGGGGGGTCTTCGCCTGGGGTTGGACTGAGGGGAAGGGCCTCCATCTGGGCGGCGTCCCCACGGCGCAGCATGAAATCCAGCAGGCCCATGCGCAGGTGCAGGATGCCTCCCGGGCGCCCGCGGCGCACCACCACGAGGTGGCAGCCCGGCTTCACCCCCATGGCACGCAGGCGATTCCCGAGGCTGGGACGACTGGGGAGGCTGAGCAGCTCCAGCGGCTGATCGAGCGGCGCGTCGGCCAGGTTCATGTCCTGGTTCAGAGCTGCCTGCACTTAAGCAGCGCGGCGATCAGAGGCCGGTGTGCACGAGCAGTTCGCCGAGGGTGGCCGTGAGCGCTCCAACCAGGAGCAGGCGGGTGGTGCCGCCCAGGAGGCGGGAACAGATCAGGTAACGGATGGGAATCACAACGGGGTCTCCTTGAATCGGGAGGTCAGACACGGAGGGAGAGATCAGGCCCTGGCGGTGTCGAGCACCTGGAGCTGATCGAGTGTCAGGGCAAAGGCTGGTGAGCCATGGCGGGAGAGGGGCCAGCGGCGCACCCAGCAGGTCCTGGAGTCGAGGTCGATGCTGAGCACCTGATAGGTGTGATCAGGGCTGCTGGTGAGCCGGACCATCTGTCCTTGGTGGAGAGTCATGGGATGTGGGGAGTTCACTGGACTGTCCGGGCCCCGGTGCTTGGAGGCCGCAGGTTGTTGAACAAAAGGGTGACGGCGGCCGTGGGAGAACCCGGACTGCCAAGCAACGTAACGGAGTATTTCGGCGGCTTGACAAGCAGTCATTGTTCTGTAGTCACTGTTCGGGGATGAACACCTGGGACCCGGCTGCCCATGACGTTCAACTGAGCCCGTGGCTGGTGATGCATCAGGCTTGACTCACGAACGGTGATGGAGATGCCTCAGACGCTGCGTGAACCTGTCTCCCCCCTGGCGCGCAGCCGGCGAGCTGAGCAGGAGCCGAGCAAGGGGTTCGGGGCCAGCAAGGCCACACGAACCAGGAACGGCCGCTCCAAAAACCCGACCAAGGGAGGCAGGAAACGCCATCCGGTCCTGAGCAAGGCGGACTGGGGTCCCCTCGGCAAGCACCCCGACCTCGACGCCATCGTCGCCCGCCAACGCCTGCACCTGCCCCGCTGCGGCCGCATCACCCCCAGCGCCGTGACCCGTGCCTGGAAGCTGGCAGCCGCCGAGCACCATCCCGACCGCGGCGGCCAGCACGACACCATGCAGCTGGTCAACGGCGCGCGCGACCTGCTCCTGGGCCGGGGCGTGAAGGGCTGAGATCAGGGAGTTCGGTGGTTCCACAACCCAGCGCACCCTTAACCTTCCCCAGCGGAAGCAGTCCCACAGGGGCAATCGATGGCCAAATTCGTCCTCTGGGGCACCTACAGCTCCGATGCTCTCGAGCGGCGCGGGCCCTTCCGGGACGAGCATCTGGCGGGGCTTCAGCTGCAGAAGGAGGAGGGGGTGCTGCTCACCCTCGGGCCCACCGCCTGCACCACCCGGGTGTTCGGTCTCTATGAAGCCGAGAACCAGGAGCAGGTGGAGGCCCTGGTGAAAGGGGATATCTACTGGAAGCAGGGGATCTGGACCAGCGTCGAGGTGTATCCCTGGATTCAGGCCTTCTGAACTCCCGCAGCAACCTTCGGTTCATCACGCTGTTGGACCTGCGCTGGGCGGTGTCGGTGACGCCCAGTTCTGCAGCGCCTGCTGCCACACCCAGGCAGCCACCGCCTCAGCTCCCCCTGGTCCAAGCACCTCTCCATAGCCCGACATCTGGCCCAGACCAGTGGAGGCGATAGAGGCGATGGCCTCTGGCCCTGTGATGCCGTTGCGCTCCAGAACCTTGAGCTTGAGGGTCTTGCCGCGGCGCAGGATGTTACCGCCGTTGATGTGGCAACCGGCGCAGTGGTTCGCGAACAGGCTCTCGCCGGAAACCGCCGCCGTGTCACCCCACACCGGCCGGGGCCACCAGAGCAGCAGCAGCAGGCCAAGCAACGCCAGGAACCCAAGCCAGCGGCGCCAGGCCGGTGGTCCTGAGGTGGGTGAATGGATCGAGGACATCCGGGCTCGCGTCGTGCCAGGACGTTCAGTCTGACCGCTGTTCAGACGACAGGGCCCGCAGATAGCGGCGGTACAGATCCTCCGGGGAGCGGTACCGGTGGGGCAGCGAGCCGTGCAGGGCGCTGAGGTTGTGCCAGCAGAGCGTGCGCTCGATGCGCTCGAGGCTGCGTCCGTCGGCCACCAGCCGCCTGAGGGCCTGGCAATAGGCCGAAAAGCCCGCTTCCAGTTCACCGATGCTGAGCGGTCGTGAGTCGGCCATGGCGATCCCTGGCGCTCACCGTGTGGGCACGGGCGAACGCTGAACCTGAATCCACGCTATATAGCAGGCCGCGCGACACCGGGCGAATACCAGCCTCCACCGGCAAAGTTGTCTCAAATTGTTGGGCGGCCCCGATACCTTCCGAACAGCCAGCCAGGGGTCTCCCCATGCCTAGCCTGCGACCGCTCACCCCCCACGATCTCGAAGCGGTCCGCGAGGTGTACCGCGACGCGGTGCTCAGCCAGGCCCCGCTTCTCTACACCCCTGAACAGGTGAAGGCCTGGGCGGATGTGGTGCTCGAGAACTCCAGCCTGGCCACCATCCTGGAGCAGGGTGTGGGACTGGCCAGCTGCTCCGGCGCCGGCTCGGTGATCGAGGCCTTTGCGGTGCTGGAGCCAGCCGATCGGATCTCACTGCTCTACTGCCGGGGACGGGCCAGCCGCCAGGGACGGGCCACAGCCCTGCTGCAGGCCCTCGAAGCCCTCGCCAGGGGCTACGGCAGCAGGCGGCTGCGCACCGAGGCCAGCTTCCTCTCGCGCCCCTTGTTCGAGCGGCAGGGCTGGTGCGTGGACTGGATCGAGGAGCTCACGATCGCCTCGGTACCCTTTCGCCGCTTCCGTATGGTCAAGGATCTGCCGCACGACTGAGCGCCCTGCCATGGCCGAGGAGCAGCTGCAGGCCTTTCTCGAGAAAGTGCGCCAGCTCAACGCCTTCGTGGCCCAGAGCGAAGCACGGCCCGACCTGCGCGCGGCCCTCGCAGCCTGCTCCAGCCACCACGAGGTGGTGGCCCTGGCGCGGGCCCAGGGCTATGAGATCGGCAGGCGCTGGGGAGAACCGGTCCCCGGGCCAGGGGCGACTGCAGGACAGGACAATCTGCTGGACAGCCCCTGTCCTCCAGCGGGAGAGGAACGGATGGATGTCCTGCTGGAGGGCCCGGGCCTGCGGCTGGAGCGGATTCACTCCTGTGCCCACAGCACCGCCTTGGGCCGGTGGTACGACCAGCCGGAGACCGAGTGGGTGCTGCTGCTTCGCGGCAGTGCCAGGTTGCGCTTCGAGGATGAGGCCGAAGCGCGTGATCTGGCCATAGGCGACAGCCTCCTGATCACGCCCCGTCGCCGCCACCGGGTGGTGGCTACTGATCCGGATCCCGGAACACTTTGGCTCGCCCTCTTCTGGACGTCTTCTCCATCAGGGTGGAGGAGCGCACCAGCCAGTAGCCTGCCGACAGGCTCACCACCGTGATCCCCAGGCCGACCAGCAGCAGTGGCTTGTCTTCGGCACCGGGCTGAAGCACGATCACTTTTCGCGCCACGGCCGTCAGGGCGGTGAGCAGCACCAGCTCGATCTGAACCACATGGTGGCGCAGGTAGGCGGTGACGTTCTGAAGCACCTCCAGGGCGATCAGCACGGTGAGGACATCACCGAGGATCTTGATCAGATCATTCCCCAACCAGCCGGTGCCTGGATTGAAGAACTCCTGAAACACCCGATAAATCAGCTGTGAGGTGGCAGCGATGAGCACCACGCAGAGCAGGATCGAGAGCACCTTGGCCAGTTGGCGCTCGAATCGATCGACAATCGCCAGAAACGAGCCGTCGTCGAAGAGACGGGAGAATCTGGCCATCAGTTGTTGAAGGGCTCGAACTGGGGTCGAGCAGGGGTGTCCCCTGGAGGGTTCTTGAGCCTGGTGCCGCAGGTGACCGACCCATCCTTGGGATCAGTGACGCAGTCGGTGGGCTCCACCTGTGTGGGTTCACCCACGTTGCTGCCAGGGCCGAGCTGGTAACGCAGGCTCTGGGCCTGCAGGGCTGAAGGGGCCAGGAGGAGCAGGGCGACGACCGCCATCCACAGTGGCGCGGCTGACTCTGGAATCAGACCTGGGCTCGTCAGGGTTGGTGGGGACGTGGGTGCCATGGGAAGCATCGTGGCTGATGCCACTCTGCCTTCCGGAGGCTAGATCCGACGGTCCTGCCGGATCTCCTCAAGCAGGAGATCCAGCTGACTTGGGGAAATCTCTCCAGCCTCACTCGAAGGGCCTTCGTCCACCTCACTGCGTTGCCAGAGCTCCTCGATGCCACAGAGGCGGGCGGCCAGAGCGCTCAGTCCCCCCTGGGCGTGAAGCTGAAGGAGATGATCGAGCAGCACCGGCATCCGGATCGACTCAGCCCTCAGGGCCCGACGCAGATCGGCCTGAGTGCGTCCCTGGTGGCGCAGCCAGTCCTTGAGGAAGGTCTGGAGATCCTCCAGCTCTTCGCTGCTGAAGGATCCAGGAGCGACGGGTGCCGTGCTGACGGGTGGGGTGCTGTGGTCTGGCATCAACGACCGGGAGGAAACCAGCGATCCAGCTTGCGCCGGGCCCTGGAGCGGATGTCGGGGGTCAGGTGGCGCCCTGTCAGGCCAAGCAATGCCGTGAGCGCGACCAGATCATCGCTGAAGCCGGCTGCGGGGATGAAATCGGGGATGAGATCGAAGGGCAGCAGCAGGTAGGTGAGGGCTGCCAGCATCGTCAACCGAACCTGGCTCGGGGTGTTGCCATCCAGCAGCAGTTCCAGACACTCCAGGGCCGGCAGGGCGATCGCCCTGCCGGCTCGGCGCAACAGGCGTCGCAGCACTCCTTCATCGACGACTGTGCTCTCCAGCACTTCCGCTTCCACGGTGGTCTGATCTCCCGAACCTGAGTCTCCTGTGGAGGAGGACCCGTCGGAGAAATCGGAAAGGCCGGCGTCGGATGGAGCCATAGCTCGCTCTGGGAGCATTGGACACCCCCATCATCGTCAGCTGAGCCTGAGCGGACAAGGACGGTTTCAGTCCTGTTTGGGACGGTGATCCGGCCCTAGCCCGCTTCCACGAGGCCACTCTGGACTCCGGCCTTGCGCAGCTTGCGCAGGGCCCGCTGCACCACCTGACGGCAATACTCACGGCTGCAGCCCAGCTGACGCGCCACTTCGGCGAGGGTGCGCCATTCGTGGCCGCCATCAAGCCCGAAACGCAGCATCACCACCGTGCGCTCCCGGGGGGTGAGGTTCGAGACGTCCAGCAATCTCCACACCGATGCGCTGCGCTCGGCCAGCTCGGCCCGCTCCATGGGGGGCATTTCATCACTCGCCAGCACATCCACCAGCTCGGTGGGATCCGACTTGGATTTGACCACTCCCTGCAGGCTGACCGTGACACTGCGCAGTTCACAGGACAGCAGGTCCTCCACTTCCGTGAGGGGAAGATCCAGGCTGGCGGCCAGTTCCTTCGGTGAGGCGGTCAGTCCGTTGGCCTGCAGAAGGCGTGCCTTGGCGGCACGCAATCTGGTGAGTTTTTCATTCACATTCACCGGGATACGGATCGTGCGGCTCTGGGTGGAGAGGGCACGGTTCAGTCCCTGACGAATCCACCAGTAGGCATAAGTGCTGAATCGGTGACCGCGAGTGGGGTCGTACTTCTCGACGGCCCGCACCAGCCCCAGGGTCCCTTCCTGGATCAGATCGAGAAGATCCAGACCCTTGCCCTGATAACGCTTGGCCAGATTCACCACCAGGCGCAGATTGGCCGTGATCATCTGATCCTTGGCCCGCTCGCCCGTGCGGATGGTGCGGCGCTCCACATCGCTGTACTCACAGGCTTCGCCGTAGCCACCGGCCTGGGCACAACGCTCATTGAGCGCGATCATCGCCTGCACCTTGCGCCCGAGAGTGAGCTCCTGGGATGGGGTGAGCAGTTGATGTCGTCCGATCTCTCCGAGAAAGGCACTCAACGAACTGGCCATGACTCACCTCGAAGCTTTGTTGAATCTAGAGCGGAAATTCAATTGAACCAAAATCACCTGAAAGGCTTCCAACTTCCAACTTGCTTCGGTATTCGGAATTAATTTCGAATGTGGTTTGCAGGACAGAGCTCCGGGACGATCGTCTGCACTGGCGTCTCAGTGCCGCCCCCGGGTCGCTACCGTCATGGCCCCGATCGATCACGGCCCTGGCCATGACTGCCCTGGTTCATCTGCCCGCCGCCCTGGTGCTGCCCACCGGCGTGCTGCCCAGTGCGGCCGTGGCCTATGTCCACTACCTCAGCTTCATGGTCTGCTTCGGAGCCCTGGTGCTGGAACGCCGTCTGATCCGGCCGGATCCCGATCGCTCGGTGGCCATCACCATGGTGATCACTGACATCGTCTACGGGATCGCCGCCCTGCTGGTGCTCCTCAGCGGGATCCTGCGGGTGCTGCACTACGGCCAGGGCAGCAGCTTCTACACCGAGAATCCACTGTTCTGGTGGAAGGTGGGGATGTATCTCAGTGTGGGAGCCCTCTCGCTCTACCCCACAGTCACCTACATCCTCTGGGCCCTGCCCCTGCGCAAGGGCGAGCTGCCCAAGGTGAGCCAGGGGCTGGCCACCCGGCTGGCATGGATTCTCAACATCGAGCTGGTGGGTTTCGCCACCATCCCCCTGCTGGCCACCCTGATGGCCCGCGGTGTGGGTCTGCCGGGCTGAGGGCGCTCAGTGCCCCGCTTCCTTCTGTCACGGCATGGTCGAGGTCGGGCCACCCTTGTCCTGAGCGTCCTGATTCTGGTCGCACCGGTTGCAGCAGGAGAGGAGAGCTGCCCCGTTGCCGACGCCAGCCGTCCTGCCCGACCCGCTCCCCCTACGGCAGAGGTCGAGGCTTCCACCCCGAGCCCAGCAGCAGCCGGGGAGCCCGGAGCCCACGACTACCGGCACGTCCTGGAGGCCACACCGCTGGGCTGGCCACGGCTCGATCGCTGGTGTGTCTGGGTGCAGCCCCTCGGGGAAGAGGGGCCCGGCTCCCGATTCGAGCAGCGCTGGCAGCAGGGCGTCAACGCTGCTCTGACCAGCTGGGCCTCGGAACTCACCCTGGTGAGGGTCAGTGATCCCTCCAGGGCCCAGATCCTGATCCAGCGGCGGCGGCCGCCGCTCCTGGACGCCCAGGGCCGACGTCGGGCCAGCCATGGCCGGGCCCTGCTGGAGCTGCTGGAGGTGCAGCGCCAGGGGACCTGGCGCCTGGAACCCCGTGTGGAGGTGCTGCTCAGCCCCGATCAGCGACTGGACGCCCTTCAGGCCACCGCGCTGCATGAGCTGGGCCACGCCATCGGGCTCTGGGGCCACAGCGATGAGCCCACCGATGCGATGGCGGCCGTACCCGGCGCCAAGCCGGTACTCAGCCTCAGCGCTCGCGATCGGGCCACCGTGCGCTGGCTGTACCGACAACCAAGCCGTTTCGGACTGCCGCCCTAGGGCGTGTGCTGATGGTGTTGATGACCGGGATCCCTGGCCGGATCCACCGGCAGGGCCACAGGCGGGGTCGCCGGTGCGTTCAGCCGCACCAGTCCATGACCTTCGAGTCCGGCCCACCACACACCCATGGTGGTGACCCCAGCGGTGAGCACCCCCATGTTCACCACCGCCGCCGACACCAGTCCCATCGAGACAGCCCCGAGGCTGATCACCCCCATCGGCACCACGCCGATGGCCACCACCCCCATGGGAACGATCCCGATCGAGATGATCCCCAGGGGGGCGACGCCAGTGGCCACGAGCGGCGGTCGGCCTCCGCAGTTGGCGGAGGGGTCCTGGGGCGTGGGAACCAAGGGGCTGGGCGCAAGTGCTCCGACCCTATTCGCGGCTTCAACTCCGGCGCGGAGCGCCACGGCGGGCGGCGAGCACCTCCAGCACCCGCCGCCACTCGACCCCGTGCCGGGCCAGGGCCACCTGGATGTGAAAAATCAGATCGGCCGCTTCACCGGCGATGCCATCGGCCTCGTCGTCCTTGCAGGCCATCACGAACTCGGCACTCTCCTCACCGATCTTCTTGAGGATGCGGTTGTCCCCCCCCTCCAGCAGACGGTTGGTGTAGCTCCCATCGACGGGGTGATCCCGGCGATCCCTGATCTGCCTGGCGAGCTCGGTGCAGGCATCCGCCGGAGGGTCGGCCGACTCCGGCGTGCCGACCGCCTGAGGCGGAACAGCCGTGAAGAAGCAACTGCGCGTGCCCGTGTGGCAGGCCACATCGCCCACCTGCTCCACCGTCAGCAGCAGCACGTCGCTGTCGCAGTCGTAGCGGAGGCCCTTCAGCCGCTGCAGATGACCACTGGTGGCTCCCTTGTGCCACAGCTCGGACCTGGAACGGCTCCAGTAGTGAACCTCGCCCGTGGCCAGGGTCCGCTGGATCGACTCCAGGTTCATCCAGGCCAGCATGAGCACCGCCCCATCGAGCCAGTCCTGGGCGATGGCGGGGATCAGGCCGGCCGCATCGAAGCGCAGCTGATCCAACCAGGGGACTGGATCGGCCCCGATCGGGCTGCGGGGCTGAAATGATGCCTCCAAGGAGGGGAGTCCGGCTGCTGAGATCCTCTCCCATCCCGGCGATGGCCCTGTTCACCTGCTCGAAACAGTTCAGCGGGTATCCCTGCTGCCACCGCCAGTGGAGGCACCCGGGACACTGCCGCTACGTGCATGGCTACAGCCGCAGCTTCACCTGCTGGTTCCGCGCCCGTCAGCTCGATGCCAACGGCTTCGTGGTGGATTTCTCGGGCCTCAAGGAGCTGGAGGTCCGGCTGGCAGGGCAGTTCGACCACACCTTTCTGGTGAATGCCGATGACCCGTTGCTGGAGCACTGGCGCTCGCTGCACGATCTGGGGGCCCTCGACCTGCGCGTGATGGCCAACGTCGGGATGGAGAGCAGCGCCGAGCTGGTCTGGTGCTGGGCCAACGAGCTCCTGCAGGCCCGCGACGACGGCCGCAGCTGCTGCTGGAAGGTGGAGGCGCGCGAGAACGAACGCAACGCCGCCTGCTATGAGGCATCCCCTGCGTGGTTCGACCTGGAGAGGCCGTGACGGGTGTGGAGCGGCTGGCCACCACCTGGGCGCTGTTCCAGGCCTTGCTGGTGGAGGCGATGCCCTTTCTGCTGATCGGGGTGGCTCTCTCCAGTCTGGCCCGCTGGATCAGCCCCGGAGGGCAGTGGGTGCGGGCCCTGCCAGCCCACCCGCTGCTGGGCCCCCTGAGCGGCGCGGCCCTGGGCTTTGCCCTGCCCGCCTGCGAATGCGGCAACGTGCCCATGGCGCGGCATCTCCTGGTGAAAGGGGCACCGATCGCCACCGCCCTGGGGTTTCTGTTCGCGGCTCCGGTGCTCAATCCGATCGTGCTGGCCAGCACCTGGGCCGCCTTTCCTGATCAGCCCTGGCTCCTGGCAGCACGGCCCCTGGGGGCCGTGCTGATCGCCGTGACTCTGGCCACGCTGCTGCGGTTCCTGCCTGAAAGTCAGCTGTTGCAGCCAGCCCTGCTGGAGGAGCGGCGTCTGAGTCAGCCCCTCGGGGAGGTGACCCTGCTGGAGCGGCGCAGTGGCCTGATCGGTGCTCCGGCCAGCGGCTCCACACCAGCCGTGCTGGGATCGAGCCGCCGCCCCCCCCTCGGCCAGGTGCTCTCCCACGGCGGCAGCGAGTTTCTGGAGCTGGCCCTGCTGTTGGTGATGGGTTGTGCCATCGCCGCCCTGGTTCAGACCCTCGTGCCCCGCCAGTGGCTGATCGCGGTGGGGGGCGCCCCCACCCTCTCGATCCTGAGCCTGATGCTGCTCAGCCTGGTGGTGTCCGTGTGCTCCAGCGTGGATGCCTTTCTGGCCCTGGGATTTGCGGCTCAGGTCACCCCCGGGGCGGTGCTGGCCTTCCTGCTGCTGGGGCCGGTGATGGACCTCAAGCTGGTGGGTCTGTTCGGCATCCTGCTGCGGCCGCGCGCCATCCTGCTCACGGCCGGGGCGGCGTCCCTGGTGGTCTTGCTGATCGGTCAATGGGTCAATCTGGTCCTGCTCTGAGCCATCAACGGCTCAAGGCCCTGGCTCTGGGCCTTTGGGGCCTCGCGCTGCTGCAGAGCGCCCTGAGCGGACGCCTCGATCTGCTCCTGAGGTCGGTCTTTCATCCACTCGTTTGGGGCAGCGGGATCCTGCTGCTGCTGCTGGCCGCGGTGGAGATGAGCGGCCGCTGGCGGAACGACAGCCGCAGGAGCGGGCGCATGACTTCTCTGCTGAGCATCGGTGCGGCACTGGCGGTGATGGTCCTGCCCCCCCGCCCCTCCTTCTCCGGTCTGGCCGCCAACCGCCAGGCCAACCTGCTGGAGGAGCCCGGCCTGAGCTTCGTGCTCCCCCCCGCCCAGCGCAGCCTCACCGACTGGGTGCGCCTGCTGCGCAGCGATCCGGATCCGGATCTCTACGCCGGAGATGCGGTGCGGATCAGCGGCTTTGTGCTGCCGGTGCCCGGTGAGGACCCTCACCTCGCCCGTCTGCTGGTGCGCTGTTGCCTGGTGGATGCCGTGCCGGTGGGGCTGCCGGTGCGCTGGCCCGCCGGTCAGCCCAGCCCCCGGGCTGACCAGTGGCTGCGCCTGGAGGGGGTGATGGTGAGCGAATCGGTGGGAGGCCGCCAACGCAGCGTGGTGGAAGCCCGGCGGGTGGAGCCGATCCCCAGGCCCCGCCAACCGCTGGAGCCATGAGGGTGTCTCCACTGCACTGGTGGCGCCGGCAGAAGCGCCTGAGAGTGATGCTGATCGTCGCTGTGGCCGTGGCTCTGCTGCAGCAGCAACTGCTCTGGCACCGGCCCCCACGCCTGCTGGAGCTGCGCCAGGCCAGCGCCAGCTCCGGACCGGCGGCTCTGAGCTTGCGCTTCAGTCGGCCGATGCGGGCTCCCAGCGTGGCCACGAGCAGCCAGCTGCAACCGCCCCTGCCCTTCAGCATCCAGGGGGAGGGCAATCCGCTGCTGCTGCTGCCCGCCGTCGGGACCCGCATTGAAGAACCCCTGCAGTTGCGGCTGGAGGGGCGCGACCAGCGGGGGCTGTCCCTTCCCCCCCAGCGCTGGTTCTGGGATCCCCGCCCCGATCTGCTGGCCGTGGTGCCCGTGCCCGGAGGCGAGCAGGTGCGACTTCGCACAGCCGGGGGGGCCTGGAGGCCCCTGACTCCCGTATGGCCCTCCATCCCCCAGACCGTGGCCCTCGGCGATGGCTCGGGTCTTGGAGTCGTCAGCCGCGACCTGCAGGGGGGCCATCGGGTCTGGAAGCTCGAACTGAAGCGCCGGCACCTGGCCCCACGCTCCAGCGAACTGGCTCCAGCCCAGGTTGGGGCCCTGGAAGCCTTCAGTTCCGAGAGCTTTGTGTTCGCCAATTTGAGCAGCAACGCCAGCGGCGATCTGCTGGTGCAGGCGGCCGCCCAGGCCCAGGGGCCTGAGCCCCCGCAGGAGGAGGTGGTGCTGTGGGAGCGCAACGGCAGCCGTCGCCGTCTGGAGCTGGACCCCCGCGGGCCGATTGCCCTGGTGCCCCAGGGGGGAGCGCTGGTGGTGCCCGAGGCCGATGGCCTGGCGCTGAGGACCCTTCCCCCACGTCCGGAGCGCCGCCAACTGCTGCCGGGCAGCCGCGATCTCAGCAGTTTCTGCCCCGTCGCGGGCCGGGCCCTGCTCAGCCGCCACTGGCCCGACTTCCGCCGCTCCCTGGAGCTGGTGGAGCCGGCCCAGGCGCCCAGAACCCTCTGGCTGGGGCCGGAGGCTCTGCTGGCCAGTGCCTGCTCCAGGGGAGGCGAGCGGGTCTGGGCCCTGCTGCTCGATGGAATCGAGCGGCCCGAGCTAACCATCCTCGCCCTCCGCCGCGGGGGCGGCGAACGGCGGCAACGCCTGGAGGGCTGGGAACTGGAGCCGGGCACCGGCCTGAGCTACGACCCCACCACCGACCGCTTGCTGCTGGCCCTGCGACCCCTGCAAAGCTCAAAACCGGCGCCGGGCACCTCCCGAGCGGAACCCCAGGCTGCCCTGATCGATGCCACCAGCCTGGAGCTGACCCTTCTCAAGGGTCCGGTGCGACAGGTGAGCTGGCTCTCACCGGGCTGACCCTCGGCGGTGCAGCACCAGGGGCAGCAGCAGCAGGCTCAGCACGCCGATCAGGGGCCCGGGAGGCAGGTTGATGGCTGGCTGGATCGCCAGCAGAAAGCCACTGCCGGCCAGCAAGGAACCGATCAGCGCCCCCCGCAGCAGAGCCTGGCGCAGGCTGATCGCCCCCTCCAGGGCCAGCAGAGCCGGCGCCCCCATCAAAGCAATCACCAGAACCACCCCCACGGCTGTCATCGCGCTCACCACCGTCAGGGCGGTCACAAGGGTGAGCAGCAGGCGCAGGCGTCCCACCGCCAGCCCGGAGCTGGCTGCCCCCAGAGGGTCCACACCGAGAAACACCAGCTGGCGGTAGCGGAACGCCAGCAGCACCAGCACCGCCAACAGCGACAGGCCGGTGCGCAGCAGATCCGGTAGTCCAGCCGCGAGCAGATCACCGAAGAGCACGGCTTCGAGGTTCACCCGGATGCGCAGCAGCGGAATCAGCAGCACCCCAAGACCCAGAAATCCGGCCAGCACCGTGTTCAGCACCGCCTCATCGCCACGGCCGCCGGAGCTGGCGGGCCGGCTGAACCGCTCCGCCAGCAGGGCGCCAGCCACCCCGCTCACCACACCACCCAGACCTGGATCGAGGCCCAGCGCCAGCGCCACCGCCAGACCGGGCAGCACCGCATGGGAGATGAGGTTGGCCTGGAACAGTCGCCCCTGCACCAGCAGAAGGGTGCCCGCCAGGGGGCAGAGCAGGCCGCTGAGCAAGGCCAGGGCCAGTGGCAGTATCCACCAGCTCGCGCTCATCGGGCTGCCACTGGGCGAAAGAACGGGGCCGGTCTGCATAAGATCCCGGCCAGGGGCCCGAACAGACACCGATGGATTCCGAGGCGGCCACCCAGCAACTCAACGCCAAACAGGTGAGCGTCCTGGCGATGTTGCGCGAGAGCCCCGAGGAGCTCTCCGGGCAGGACCTGCATCAGCGCCTGCGTCTCAACGGCCAGCCGATCGGGCTGGCCACGGTCTACCGGCACCTGCGCCAGCTCCAGCGCCTGGGACTGGCCCGCTGCCGCCACCTCCCCAGCGGCGAGGCCCTCTATGCCCCCCGGGAGCGGGACACCCACCACCTCACCTGCGTGTCCTGCGGCCTGACGCTGCCTCTGGATCACTGTCCGATGCATGGCATCCAGCCCCAACCCGAGGCGGCCCATGGCTTCGAGCTGCTCTTTCACACCCTGGAATACTTCGGCCGCTGCTCCAGCTGCCGCCAATCCGCCACGGCGGACCCCTGAGGACTCACGCATCAGCCGCAGCAATGGTTCCCCAGTCGCAGGTCCCCCAGCGAGTGACGCACCGAAGCCGGGGGGCCATCGGCCAGGAGCCGGCGGTCGATGACCAGCACGCGGTCATACGCGTCGAGATCATGGCCCCAGTCGTGGCTGCTCACCAGCAGGGTGAAGCCGGCATCTCTTAACTGGCCCATCACCTGCAGCAGCTGGGTACGGGAGGGAGGATCGATTGCCGCGCAGGGTTCGTCCAGCAGCAGCACCGAGGCGGGCTGCACCAGCAGGCGGGCCAGCAGGGCCCGTTGCTGCTGGCCGCCGGAAAGCTGATCGAGGCGGCGTGAGGCCAGGCCATCGATCCCAACCCGCTGCAGGGCCGCCTCCACGGCGCAGCAGCCGGGCCGGGCCGACATCAGCCGGCCGAGGCCCACCAGCTCACGCACGCTGATCGGGAACTGCCAGGCAATCTCACCCCGCTGGGGCATCAAGGCCAGCTGGCGCCGGGCCAGACGGGGGGTGAGCGGCTCACCATCGAGCAGAAGTTCACCGGAGACCAGGGGGATCTGGCCTTCGATCGCCTGGAGCAGGGTGCTCTTGCCGGCGCCATTGGGCCCCACCAGGGCGGTGAGCGTGCCGGGCTCGAGCCGAAAGCTGATGTCCTCCAGGGCCAGCCCCTCTCCACGGCGCACGCTGAGATGACGAGCCTCGAGGGCCATCGGCGCCGGCAGCGGCAGAACGTAGAGGCAACCTACCGAGAAGCGAGAGGTGATCCAGCTGTCGGGCCCGCGGAAGGCAGCGGCAGAAATGAGAACTGTTATCGTTTCCGGTCTCTGCCTGTGGCCCTTGGTGCAGCTCTCCGGATTCCGGTTTGACCGCCCTCGCAACCCGAACATCCCGGCTCTGCTCCTGGTCTGCGGCGGACTCTGGCTCTCACTGCAGGCCTGCGGCCAGGGACCGGGCGGCTCAGCCCCCGCGGGCCAGCCCCCCGGCCAGCCTCAGGTGGTGGCCGCCGATGGTGTGCTCTGCGATCTCACCCAGAGGCTGGCCGCCGGCAAGCTGGCCGTGAGCTGCCTGCTGCAACCCGCCGATGATCCCCACGACTTTCGGATCAGACCTGACCAGAAGGCCCAGATCACCGGCGCCAGCCTGCTGCTGATCAGTGGCTTCGGCCTCACCCCTGCCCTGGAGCCCCTGCCTGGAGCGGTGGCCGTGTCCGAGCAAGCCGTGCCCCAGCCCCTCAGGCTCACGCCGGCCGACGGCCATCCCGCCGGCGACCACGACCACGGGGCTGGACATGACCACGGTGACTTCGACCCCCATGTGTGGCACGACCCGCGTCAGGCTGCAGCCATGGCGGTGGTGATCGCGAGCCAGCTCAGCCGCCTCGATCCCCCCGCAGCCGAGGCCATCCAGCGGCGTTCCCGGGCGATGGCCGAGCAGCTCGGCCGCCTCGATGGCTGGAACCGGATCCAGTTCAGCACCCTTCCCAGGCCCTGGCCTCCTCTGGCCAGCAGCCACCGCGCCTTTGCCAGCCTGGCCCGGACCTACGGCCTCGAGGAGATGCCTCTGGTGGATGCCACCAGCAGCAGCGATGCACTGCGGCCGGAAGGATTCCGCCAGGTGATCGAGGCTCTCAAGGCCGGCTCCACGCCTCGGCTGTTCGCCGAGCAGACCCCTCCGGCCAGGGCCCTCCAGCGCATCAGTGAACTCAGCGGCGTGCCGATCGCCCCGGTGCCCCTGGCCGCCGATGGTCTGGCGATGGGCCCCGATGGTCCGCTCAGCCTGATGGCCACCCTTGTGCGCAACACCTGCACAATCGTCGAGGGCTGGGGTGGCCGCTGCGACCGCAAGGGCGGCGAGTCCCTGATTCAGGCCTGGGCGCGGATCAGTTGAGACCCGCCCGGGTGCCATTGGTCACACCACCTGGAGTCTGTGGTGGGCCGAGGATGAGTGGGCCGTTCCTCGCCATGGCCTCCCCACCGGATTCAGGACCCCAGCGCCTTTGGAGGCGGCGTGAGCTGCTGCCGCTCGGCGCCGCCGCCCTGGGTGTTGGGCTGGGGGGACTGCTGCTGCGACGAGGTGGCTCCCCCGGCTGGACGGAGAACGCAGCCACGCCGCAGCCGCCGGCGCCGGGCGGATTGCGGGAGTTCGAGGCAGGCCGTGTTCTCTGGGAGAACGGCCGCCGGGTGCGTGAGTTCGATCTCACGGCCAGCACCACCCTGCTGCAGCTCAACCCGGCGGTGACCTTCAAGGCCTGGGCCGTGAACGGTCGGGTGCCGGGGCCCACCCTGCGCGCCCGGGCCGGTGACCGATTGCGCATCCGCTTCCGCAACGAGGACAGCACCTCCCACAGCCTTCACTTCCACGGTGTCCACCCGGCGGATATGGATGGCATCCGCCCGGTGCGCCGCGGTGGCAGCACGGTCTACGAATTCGACGCGGAATCCTTCGGCCTGTACCCCTACCACTGTCATGTGGCGCCGGTGACGCGCCATGTGAGCAAGGGTCTCTACGGGCTGCTGATTGTGGATCCCCCGTCCCCCCGTCCAGCGGCTGACGAGATGGTGCTGGTGATGGGTGGTTATGACCTCAAGGGCCGGGGCCGCAACGATCTCTATGCCTTCAATGGCCGTCCCAATCTGTATCGCGATCAACCCATCACCATCGTCCAGGGACAACGGGTTCGCCTCTATCTCCTGAACATGGTGGAGTGGGATGGTCCGTTGACCTTTCATCTGCATGCCAACCTCTTCGACGTGTTCAGAGGTGGCTTCTCCACCAGTCGCGATGACATCACCGACGTGATCACGATGGGAATGGCCGAGCGCCATATCCTGGAGTTCACCTACCGCGATCCAGGCCTCTACATGTTTCATCCCCATCAGGATCAGATCGCCGAGCGTGGCTGCATGGGTCACTTCCGCGTTGTGCCCGGCGGCCTGTGACTTTGGTCACTGGGGCCCGTCTCATCTGATCGGTTGGACCACCGGCTCACCATCACGATGGGGCGAGCAAGCCGAGACCCTCGTGATTGACAGGCGCCGCACCCTTTCTCTCTTTCTTTCTGTCGCCACAACCGCCTCACTGTCCGTGGCCTGCGGGGGTCCTCTCCTCACGTCGGGCAGTGACCGTGGAGGAGGAGCCCACGCCCCACACCATCAGGCCGGGGAAGGAGGTGAGGGCGGGGAAGGTGGTCAGGGGATCGAGGATCCCATCAGCTACGCCGCCGTGCTCGGCATGATGAAGGGGCATCTCCTGGCCGCCAGTGAACTGATGCAGCTCAAGGATTACAAGGCGGCTGAGCAGCACATCGGCCATCCTGTCGACGAGCTCTATGGAGATCTCGAGCCGGCCTTGATGGCGAGGGGGGTTCCTCCGTTCAAACAGCAGCTCACCACACTTCTGGACCTGGTTCAGTCGGCTCCGACCTCACCCCAGACCGACGCCGCTTTCAAGAACGCACAACAGCAGATCGATAGGGCCCTGCAGGCCATTCCTGAGCAGGAGCGCCTGGATTCCAGCTTCGTTGTGGCCGTGATCCGGCAGTTGCTCGAGGCCGCTGGCAGTGAATATGCGGCGGCGATCACCGATGGCCGCTTTGCCGAAACCGTGGAGTACCAGGATTCCCGCGGGTTCGTTCGTTATGCCGATCAGCTCCACCAGGAGATGGCGACGACCCTGCAGGCCAGGGATCCAGAGCTGAACGCCAAGGTGAGGACCACCCTGGACGCGTTGCTGCCGGTGTGGCCCTCGCCGATGCCCCCTGGCCGGCCGATCAAGGCACCCGATCAGGTGCAGGCCTTGATCCAGGCGCTCTGAGGGTCAACCCCACAACTGACAATGGTTATCATTCCACTTCTGCTCCTCACTCCGGCATGGCCACCGCCCCCCTGACTCCAGGACTTCTGCGCTGGGCCGTTGTCCCTGCCGCCATAGCACTCTGGCCTTGGCTGCTGCTGACACCCTCAGCCGCCACGGCCACTGAGCTCGACCTCGAGGGCATCGGGCGCTATGCCGGCGGCACCGGCAGGCCCAGCCAGGATCAGGTCACCAGCATCACTCAGTTCTCCGACGTGCAGCCCACCGAGTGGGCCTATCAGGCGCTCTCGAACCTGATCGAGCGCTACGGCTGCGTCGCCGGCTATCCCGATGGCACCTTCCGTGGCAAGAAGCCGCTGAGCCGCTGGGAAGCCGCCGCTCTGCTGAACGCCTGCCTCGATCGGATCACCGAAGTGACCGACGAGCTGCGCCGTCTGCTCAAGGAGTTCGAGGAGGAACTCGCCATCCTGCGCGGCCGCGTCGACAACCTCGAGGCCAAGGTCGGTGAACTGGAGGCCAATCAGTTCTCCACCACCACCAGGCTCAGCGGCCTGGCCACCTTCGTGGTGGGGGCCAATGCCTTCAGCGGCAGCGCTGGCGAGGCCGTCAACGCGGCCCGGGCCGAGGTGGGGGCCACCACCTTCTCCTATGACCTGCAACTCACCCTCGACACCAGCTTCACCGGCAAGGACCTGCTGCGCACGATCCTGCGGGCCGGCAACTTCGGCGACTCGGCCTTTGGCGGGGCTGGGCCCACCGGAAGCCTCTCCAGCCTGGAGATCGCCTTCCAGGAAGCCTCCGGCCCCGATTCCCTCGGCATCGACAAGCTGTACTACCAGGTTCCGATCGGCAGGGGATTCACCGCCACCATCGGCGGCCGCGTCGGCCAGGAGGACATGCTCGCCCTCTGGCCCAGCGTGTATCCGTCCGACACCATCCTGAATGTGCTCACCCTCAACGGAGCGCCGGCGGCCTACAACAAAAACCTTGGCCCCGGCGCCGGCCTCTGGTGGCAGAGCAACGGCTGGAGCATCAGCGGGAGCTACGTGGCCGCCAACGGCAACGTCGGCAACCCGAACCTGGGGGGGATCGGCACCAGCTCCTCCGCGGGCACGGGGACAGTCCAGATCGGCTATGCCCAGGAGCAGTGGGCTCTGGCGGCCATCTATTCCCATCTGCAGAGCGGCGTGGAGGTGCCTGGCACCACACCCTTCACCGGCAGCGCCACTGCAACGCCCGGCAGCCGCACCAACGCCTTCGGCCTGAGTGGCTACTGGCAGCCTGCCGCTTCCGGCTGGATCCCCTCGATCAGCGCCGGCTGGGGCCTCAACTCCACCTCCTACGACGACTCTCAGGATGATGGTGCCCTGACCACGAGCCAGTCCTGGATGGTGGGGCTCCAGTGGAGCGACGTGATCGCCAAGGGGAATGCCCTGGGCCTGGCGGTCGGTCAGCCGGTGTTCGCCACCGCCCTGAAGGGTGGAGAGACGCCCCAGGATCAGACCTTCACCTGGGAGTGGTGGTTCAAGGTTCAGCTGAGCGACGCCATCTCGGTCACTCCAGCCGTGTTCTACCTGAGCCGACCCCTGGGACAGGACACTCCGTCAGGGCAGAGCTTCAGCCAGCTGGGGGGACTCTTGAAGACCAGCTTTCAGTTCTGAGGACGCCACCGGCCAGCCCTGTCCACGGCTCGAAGCCAGGCGTCAGACTGCAGCGAGCGCACCTCGCACGGGCGGCGTTCCCCTCCGGCGGCATCCCTGACTCCATGACCAGCACAGCAACCAACCCAGCCACGAGCCAAGACGCCATGACGGCCAGCCTGCCGGTGACGATCCTCACAGGCTTCCTCGGTGCCGGCAAAACCACCCTGCTCAACCACATCCTCAGCAATCAGAGCGGACTGAAAACCGCTGTTCTGGTCAATGAGTTCGGTGAGATCGGCATCGACAACGACCTGATCATCGCCACAGGCGAAGACATGGTGGAGCTCAGCAACGGCTGCATCTGCTGCTCGATCAACGGGGAGTTGCTGGAAGCGGTGGAGCGGATCCTGGCGCGCCCGGAGCCCGTGGATTATCTGGTGGTGGAAACCACCGGTCTCGCCGATCCCCTCCCGGTGGCGATGACCTTCCTGGGCAGTGAGCTGCGTGACAGCACCCGCCTGGATTCGATCATCACCCTGATCGATGCCGAGAACTTCGAAGAGAGTAGCCTCGAGAGTGAAGTGGGGCGCGCTCAGGTGATTTACGGCGACATCCTGATGCTCAACAAGTGTGATCTGGTCCCTGAGCCCAGACTGCTGCAGCTGGAAGGCCTTCTGCGCAATCTCAAACCGGATGCCCGCATCCTGCGATCGGTGAAGGGCGACGTGGCTCTGCCTCTGTTGCTGAGCGTGGGCCTGTTCGAATCCGACCGGGTGGTGGCCACTGGCGAGGCCATCCCAGCGGCTGGGGAGAAGGGCGTGGAAACAGCGGCTCTCGACCATGGGGACTGTGACCACGAGCATGGCCACTGCAGTCATGACACCGGCCACGACCATGGTCACCACGACCACAGCCACCACGGGCACGATCATGCCCACCACGCCGACTCCGGCGAGCATCCGGCCGACCATCTCGCCATCGAGGGCTTCACCTCG
The DNA here is from genome assembly GCF_034931165.1 of Synechococcus sp. BA-124 BA4. Classification (NCBI taxonomy): domain Bacteria; kingdom Bacillati; phylum Cyanobacteriota; class Cyanophyceae; order Synechococcales; family Synechococcaceae; genus Synechococcus; species Synechococcus sp. BA-124 BA4. The sequence goes on from NZ_JAYGIA010000065.1 coordinate 25,543, forward strand.
CTCTCCTTCTCCAGCGACGGGCCTTTCGCCTTACGCAAGTTTCAGAATTTTCTCGACAATCAGCTGCCCACGGAAGTCTTCAGAGCCAAGGGTATTCTCTGGTTCAACGAAAGTGAACGACGTCATGTCTTCCATCTGGCCGGCAAGCGTTTCTCGATCGACGACAGTGACTGGACGGGTGAACGCAAGAACCAGTTGGTGCTGATCGGCAAGGATCTGGATCACAACCGTCTGCGCCGCCAGCTCCAGGCCTGCGTGGCCAAGGATGCAGGCCGGGGGTTTGCCTGAATTGCACACTGGTCAGGTCCAGTACACCCCCACCCCACGATTCCGTTCAATTCCAGTCAGGGCTTCCGAGAATCATGGATTCTGTTCAAGGGTCATCCCGGCGTTTCAGTCAGCCAGAACTCTTGATCAAGCCCGATCGATTCCTCCGGATCCACCTGGGCGCCTCCGGCTTGCACACACCACCTTCTCCACTACCCTCACGACCCGACCACTGGCTCCCGATCTCCAGTCGCCCAGGGGTGCCGAGGTTGCTCCCTACTCCCTCCGGGCTACCAACACGGGCACAAAGCTCCACAAGCAGTTCACCGCCAGAGGTCCAGATGCTCCGCCACGGATGGAAGCCGCCGCATCCACCCCTGTCCAGGCCGTTGGACATGCCACCCGAACGCAGCATTGGCCACAGCACGGCCAGGAAATCTGGCTAGCTTATGGTCACTCCGCGCCTGAACGATGGCTGAACTGCTGCTTGTCTCCGGCGTTCTCGCGCTCTTCGGCCTCGCCTTCTGGCTGACCACCGATTCCGACGACGACAACGGAGGGGGCGGCATGATGCAGCCAGTGCTCGTCCCGGTTCGTGTCTCCCGTTCCAGCGACCGCTGAGCTTCAAAGCACCCAGCCCCCTCACTTCGAGCTCCAGTCCGCGTCACGACCCTCGAACCACCGCGGCCTCCGGGCAGCGGTGGTTTCCTGTATCCGGGGGGTCAGCTGATCTGGATTGATTAACGCGGCTGATCCCGGGAATTGCCGATCCTGTCTGAACCGGAGTCCCAAAGGGATTGGGACGGTTCTACGTTTGCCCAACGACACGAGCAGTCGTTTCAGGCCGGTTCGCCGACTACCAACAGCCCATCTGATTCTTCGGATGAGCGCTCTCTGCCGTGCAGCTCTGTCCAGTGATGCCTGCCTCCACTCATGCCTGGACCATGTCCATGTCTGCAGCTCAAGTCCAACTCAGTGATACCGACTGGAATGAGCTGGCTGATCAGCGATGGCTATGTTCGGCAGGTGACCTGGAATGAAGACGCCGAACTGATCACCCTGATGCTGTGGGGGCCCGGCGATCTCATCCTCGGAACCCAGGCAAATTTTGAATGCCGCAACGAAACCAGCACCCTCTCTCCTGCCTCGCTTGAGGGTCATGAGCCCACGGATAACGAGCTCCTCGAAGCCCTCAAACGCCAGATCAGCCGCTCGATGGAGATCATGCGGATCAGTCGGATCCGCAAGGCCGATGTCCGCCTGCTGACCATGCTGCGCTGGCTGGCCGCCCAGTTCGGGCGGGTGAACAGCCTGGGCCACAGTCTCTCCCTCAAGGACATGAACCTGACCCATCAGGTGATCGCAGAGCTCACCGGACTGACCCGGGTGACCGTCACCAAAGGCCTGAATAAGTACAAGTCACTGGGTCAGGCCATCCTGATGACCCATGGTGATCTTCTGCTTCCCCATCGACCGGAGGCGGGGCTGATCACACAGGCTGTGGTGATGCAGCCATGGGCTTCCCCTTCCAGTGCCGGTTGAGTCAGGACGTCAGGCCATGCTGCTCTGAGGCAGGGAGTTCACGGCATCCGCCAGGGCTTCCTTGCGGCTGAGCTCCACGTGACCGGCAGGCAACAGGCCATACACCCTCAGACTCCTGAGACGCTTGAGGGTGCTGCCCTGGGCCCCCACCACATAGACATTGCGTTCTTTTTCCAGAGCTTCCTTGACAGCATTCTCCAAGGCCAGGGATGCTGTGACGCCCATGTGCGAAACCTCACTGAGATCAAACACGATCGAGTCACACTCCTCAATGGCATTGTGCTCGCGGGAGATGGTCTTGGCCAGACCGAAGATCATCGGACCGATCAACTGGAACAGCAGCACCTTGCCGCCCCCCTGATCGAGCAGTGCCTTCTCGGCCTCAGGCAGGTTGAGATCGTCGTCAGCGGTGCTGATCGCCTTGACGGACCTGGTTTCCAGGCTGCTCATCTTCTCGATCGTGAGGATGTTGGCCACGAAGATGCCAACCCCAACCGCTGCGATCAGATCCACAAGCACGGTCAGCAGGATCACGCCATACATGATCACCGCACCCTTGATCGAAACATGGTGGGCGCGACCCAGGAAGCTCCAGTCGATGATGTCGATCCCCACTTTGAAGGCGATGCCTGCCAGCACAGCCATCGGGATCGAGGCGGCGAGACCCGAGGCGCCCAGAATCACCACCATCAGCACAAGGGCGCGGGTGATGCCTGAGAGAGCGGATCGGGCTCCCGCCTGAATGTTCACCACCGTGCCCATGGTCGCTCCGGCGCCCGCGATTCCACCGAACAGACCTGAAACGATGTTGCCCAGGCCCTGACCGATCAGCTCCTTGTCGGAGTTGTGCTCGCTGCGAGTGATGCTGTCAGCCACCACAGAGGTGAGCAGGGCATCGATGCAACCCAGCAGACCCAGCACCAGGGCATCGACCACCATCAGCTGGAACAGGCCCGGCTCGATGTGGGGCACCACCAGATGGGGAAATCCGCTCGGGATCTCGCCGATGCGCCGGATCCCCTCCACCTCAGGGCCATCGCCGACATTGAGCAGGGTGAGGGACAACAGGGTTCCGATCACCAGAGCCACCAGCTGGGGCGGAGCGAAGCGCTTCACCTGGGCCGGGGTGAACCAGATGATCGCCACGGTGACCACGGCCAGGATCACCTCAGGCAGCCGCGCGGCGGCGAGAAGCTGAGGCAGGGCGGTGAGCGTGCCCATCACTCCGCCCTTGGGGATGGACTGGCCCAGGAAAGGACCGATCTGGAGAATGATCAGGATGAAGCCGATGCCGGACATGAAGCCCGAGATCACCGTGTAGGGCATCATCGTGATGTAGCGGCCCAGCTTCAGGAGGCCGAACAGAATCTGGCAAACTCCGGCCATCATCACCACCGTGAAGGCCATGGCCAGTCCCTGTTCGGGACTGGAGGCCTTCGCGGTGAGGCTGGCGATCACCGCTGTCATCACCACCGTCATCGGACCGGTGGGCTCCGAGATCAGGGTGGGGGTGCCGCCGAAGAGCGCCGCGAACAAACCCACCAGCACCGCCCCCCAGAGCCCCGAAACCGCCCCTGCGCCGGAGGCCACCCCGAAGGCGAGGGCCATGGGCAGAGCCACCACCGCCGCGGTGAGGCCACCGAAGACATCGCCTTTGATGTGGTGTGAGCTGATCTGGTTCAACCAGGTCAGTGGGCGGGCCACGGCCATTCCGTCGTTACGAATGTATGGGGCGAACCTAAGGGGCTGGATGGAGTCTGGTCCCCGCCGATGTCCCGATCAGATCAGCCTGTGACAATCCAGCCGCGTTGTGCCTCCATCACCAGGGCTGTGATCCCTTTCACCCAGGCCGCGGGTCCAGGTCGGCCTTCGACTGCGGGGACGTGATGAGCGGGAAGAGGCAGAATCTGGGTCCGCCTGGAGGACCACCTTGTTGAGCGTCATTGAGATCGTGGTGGGCATCCTGTTGCTCTTCGGCGGTGGAGAGCTGTTCGTGCAGGGCTCAGTCGCTCTGGCGTTGCTGTTGGGCGTGCCTCAACTGGTGATCGGTCTCACCGTGGTGGCTCTGGGCACCAGTGCGCCCGAGCTGTTCGTGAGTCTGATCTCCACATTGAAGGGAGCCGATGACCTGGCGGTGGGCAACGTGGTGGGCAGCAACATCTTCAACGTGCTGGTGGTGCTGGGCATCAGCGCCGTGATCCTGCCGCTGAGGGTGCACAGCCGCCTGATCCGCCGCGATGTGCCGGTGCTGCTGGCCGTGTCGATGGCCGTCTGGGGCATGGCGTCCTCAGGCCGGGTGACCTGGCAGGCCGGTCTGGCCCTGCTCACCGCCGTGGTGATCAACACTGTCTGGGAAACCCGCACGGCCCGAGAGGAAGGTGAATCCGGCGGCGACGAAGTCGATCCATCCGATGCGGAAGGGGGCTACGGACCGGCCCTGGTGCGGCTGGCTGCCGGTCTTGGCCTGCTGGTGTGGGGCTCGCAGATCCTGGTGAAGGGGGCCACCGCCATCGCCCTCGGCCTGGGGGTGAGTCAAACCCTGATCGGCCTCACGATCGTGGCGGCGGGCACGTCGATGCCGGAACTGGTCACCTCGATCATGGCGGCCCTGAAAGGCAAGGCTGATCTGGCCATCGGCAACGTGGTGGGCAGCAACCTGCTCAACCAGTTGGTGATTCTCGGGGGCTGCGCCTTCCTCTCAGGATCACGCGGACTGAACGTGGATCCATCGATGATCCACCGGGACCTGCCGATCATGGTGGCCACCACTCTGGCCCTGCTTCCCATCTTCTGGACGGGCGGGGTGATTTCCAGGAGAGAGGGGGTGCTGCTGGTGGGCCTCTACGGGCTGTACCTGGTGGAGCAGATCCTTCCCCTCACCCTTCCGGCGCTGGCCTCACCCCTGCGCTCCTTCACGCTGGTGGTGGTCCTTCCGGTGCTGGTGCTGCTGCTGGCGGTTCAGGTCTGGAGGCACTGGCGAGAGATCGCCGATCCTGTCAGAGCGGGAAATTGATCTTCTCGGCCCAGGGGTGCGAGGGTGCCCGCAGTTCCTGTGTCATTGATGGCATCGATTTTTGCTGACAGCAGCCTGAGCATCGGCCGCACGCCCCTGGTGAAGCTGAACCGGGTCGTCGGTGACAGCCGGGCGACCGTTCTCGCCAAGATCGAAGGCCGCAATCCCGCCTATTCGGTCAAGTGCCGCATCGGCGCCGCGATGATCTGGCAGGCCGAGAAGGACGGCCGGCTCGGCCCGGGCAAGGAACTGATCGAGCCCACCAGCGGCAACACCGGCATCGCCCTGGCCTTCGTGGCCGCCTCCAGGGGGATTCCTCTCACCCTGACGATGCCGGAATCCATGAGCCTGGAGCGGCGCAAGCTGCTCACTGCCTACGGAGCCCGGCTTGTGCTCACCGAGGGCAGACTCGGCATGACCGGTGCGGTGGGACGGGCCCGTGAGATCGCCGCCTCTGATCCCGAGCGTTATGTGCTGCTCCAGCAGTTCTCCAACCCTGCCAACCCCCAGATCCACCACGACACCACCGGCCCGGAAATCTGGAACGACACCGATGGCCAGATGGATGTGCTGGTGGCGGGTGTGGGCACAGGCGGCACCATCACCGGCGTCAGCCGCTATTTCAAGACCACCCGGGGCCAGGAGCTGCTCTCGGTGGCGGTGGAGCCGGTGAACAGCCCCGTCATCGCCCAGGCCAGGGCAGGTGAGCCGCCCCAGCCCGGGCCCCACAAGATCCAGGGGATCGGTGCCGGCTTCGTGCCCGACAACCTCGATCTGGATCTGGTGGACCGGGTCGAAGCGGTCAGTGACCAGGAGGCCGTGGCCATGGCCAGACGCCTGATGCGCGAGGAGGGGATCCTGGCGGGCATCTCCTGCGGGGCCGCCACCGTGGCCGCCCTGCGTCTTGCTGCCGAGGAGCAGTTCGCCGGCAAGACGATCGTGGTGGTCCTGCCGGACTCCGGCGAGCGTTACCTGAGCTCGGTGCTGTTCGAGGGGGTGTTCGATGCGGCTGGCCTGGCTCCGGTCGAACGGTGATCACGCCACCACAACCAGCCCTCCCAGTTGATCAGCAGCCCGATCAGCACCAGCACCACCATCAGGGCCACCTGATCCACCCGGGAGTCGGGCACCAGAATGTCGGCCACCAGGTGGGGGAGATTGGTGACGGTGTAGACCACGCTCAGCCAGAAATGCAGCCGCCGCCAGCCCTGCCAGCGCTGTGGACGCTCAGGGTCACTGGCGCTGTAGGCCAGCAGGACCACGGCCGCCACCGGCAGAAGGAAGTAAACCATCATTCCACCGAAGAGCAGGGGCAGCTTCTCCAGGGCCACGTGGCTTTCGATCTCAGGCGAAAGTCCGTGGAACAGAGGCATCAGGCCCAGATCCACGTGAAAGAGCATGCACAGCAACCAGGCCATCCACAGGGCCCGCAGGCGCAGGGCTCGATCAATGGACGCTGTCATGGCGAACAAGGACTGCGAAGGGTGTTCGAAGGGTGATGGAGCCCCAGGCCTCAGGCCTGAGCGCTGGGAGGCCAGTTCTGAAGGAAGTCTGATCAGGAACGCGCGGCCACGCCATGGAGGCTTCTGGAGCAGCACTGTCCCCAGCCCCTAGGGTCTGGGGACGCTCAAACCGAACTCCCATGTCTGAAGGACCAAGCGTGGGTCCTGAACCCGGGGCCGAGCGCGATCCACAAGTGATCCAGCGCCTGATGCCGCTCTGGGAGTGGCTCTACCGCCACTACTTCCGGGTCAGCACCAGCGGCTGGGACCACATTCCCAGCGACGGCCAGATGCTGCTGGTGGGGTCCCACAACGGCGGCCTGGCCAGCCCCGACCTGCCGATGCTGATGCTCGACTGGTTCCGGCGCTTCGGCCTCGAGAGGCGGGTCTATGGCCTGGCTCATCCCAAGGTGTGGCAGGTGTTCCCCCAGGCGGCGCATCTGGCCGCCCGCACCGGGGCGATCCCCTACTACCCGCGGGGGGCCATGGCCGTACTGGAGCGAGGCGACAGCCTGCTGGTGTTCCCTGGTGGTGGCCAGGATGCCTTTCGCCCGCACCGGCTCCGCCAGAGCATCCAGTTCAGGGGGCGCACCGGCTTCATCCGGCTGGCCCTGTGGCACGACGTGCCGATCGTGCCGCTGATCTCCTGGGGCAGTCACGACACCCTGATCGTTCTCGAGGACTGCTACGAACCGATGCAGCGCTGGCATGAGCGCGGCCTTCCCTGGCTGTTCGGCATCGACCCCGAGGTGTTTCCCCTGTACCTCGGCCTGCCCTGGGGCCTGGCCGTGGGTCCCCTGCCCAACCTGCCCTTGCCGGCGAAGATTCACACCCGTGTCTGCCGGCCGATCCAGTTCGAGCGTGGCGGCCATGCCGCCAGCCGCGATCGGGACTACGTCCAGTCCTGCTACAGGCGTGTGGTGGCGGAGATGCAGGAGCAGCTCGACGAGCTGGTGGCGAGCACCGGGCGCGAGGAGTCTCAGCGGGGGGCCGGTTCGCCCTTGTAGGCCAGTCCGAGAGCCTGAACCAGGGGCTTGAGGGGTCTGAGGTAGCGGCTCTCGTGGGGTTGGCCCTTGAGCATCCGGTTCCAGTAGATCCAGGGAAGGCCCTTGGTCTTCATCAGCCACATGCTCCAGCGCTCGCGTGTGGGGTCGATCTGGAAGGAGCTCACGGGTTGGAGGTCGTAGTCGAACTCGGCCATCACCACCTTGTTGTAGCCGGTGATCAGCGGGCAGACGCTGTACCCGTCGTAGCGAGCCTGCAGGGGCCTGCCATCGAGATGGGCGAGCAGGTTGGCCACCAGCACCGGTGCCTCGCCCCTCACCGCCCCCGCGGTCTTGGAGGTGGGCAGCGACGACACATCACCGAGGGAGAAGACATTGGGGTAGCGCACGTGCTGGGTGCTGAACTTGTCGACCTCCACCCAGCCACCGGGACCGCTGGTGGCCAGCGGACTCTGGGCAATCACATCGGGGGCCGACATCGGCGGCACCGCATGGATCATCGAGAACGGGATCTCCTTGCTGGAGATGTGGCCCTCCGCGTCGCTGACCTCGAAGACCGCCACCTTCTCATCGGCCCTGATCTCCTTGAGGTTGTGGCGCAGGAGCACCTGGATTCCCCGCTCCTCCACCACCTTCTTCAGGACCCGTGCGTAGACGGGAACACCGAAGAGGCCGGGCCCGGCAGTGGCGAACACCACCTTGGTGTTGACACCCACCCCGCTGGTGGCCTTGAAGATGTCGTCGGCCATGTACATGATCTTCTGGGGGGCCCCGGCGCATTTGATCGGGGTGTCCGGAAAGGTGAAGATCGCCGTGCCGCCGGGAAAGTGGCGGATGGTCTCCCAGGTGTAGGGGAGATGCTCGCGGGAATAGTTGCTGGTGACCCCCTGGCGACCGAGGGCCTCGTCCAGCCCCTTGATCCGCTCCCAGCGCAGTTGCAGGCCGGTGGCCACCACCAGGGCGTCGTAGCTGATGGTGTCACCGGTGCTGGTGATCACCCGGTTGGCCTCCGGCTCGAAGCGTGCGGCGGCCGCATGGATCCAGCTGCAGCCGGCGGGAATCAGATCGGCCTCATCTCGGCGTGTCTGCTCCTGGGTCATCACCCCGCCGCCCACCAGGGTCCAACCGGGTTGGTAGTAGTGATCCGTGCTGGGCTCGAGGATGGCGATGTCGAGGCCGCTCCGGGCCAGAAGCAACTGGCTGGCCACCGTGATCCCAGCTGCTCCGCCGCCGACGATCAGGATCTGGTGGTGCTGCGAAGGCGGGCTGGATGGACTCATGACATCTGATCACACCTCTCCTGTCTAGGGCCCGCCGGGGTCACACGACAACGGCTGTGGGCGTCCTCCCACGGCCGCACGGAACACCAGCTCAGCTGAGGCTGGAAACACCGAAATGACGCTGATTGCGGCGCATCACCTCACGCAGCAGCGCCACCTCCCAGTGCAGCGGACCCAGCAGCTCCGCCATGGACTCGCCCTGGCGGGCAATGGCATTGGCCTGCAGCCGAAGACGGAGCAGGTCGTGCTCCAGCCGGGTGCGCAGCTGAGGGTTCGAACAGCTCCTGAGAGCCTTGAGGGCATGGCGGCTGCGCACCCCGAGGCACCAGCTCAGGCGGGTCAGGGAGGCGAGATCCGTTGGCATGCTGCCAGGAGCACGGCAGTCCTCGGACATGCGATCGAACGGGATCACGGCATGATGAAAGAAGCCTAGGGGCCCGGGGGCCGGCACGGAAACCGGGGATCCGCCTCCGGCGCCCTGGCCGCGGACTCAGGGGCCTTTGTAGGCTGAAGCCAACGAGATTGGACCCATGGTGATCAGCAATCCGGCCAGCGCCACCAGCCTGAATGCTGTTCCTCTTCTGCCACGGCGACCTGTGGCCCAGGAGATGGAGGCTGAATTGCACCAGGGCCTCTGCAACCATCTGCAGATGGAGCTGATGGCCAGCTACACCTATTTCTCACTCGCCGTGTGGTTCACCCAGCGGGAACTGAATGGGTTTGCCTCCTATGCCAGGGCTGAATCCGATGGCGAGAGGGCCCATGCCGGCCTGTTCGTCGATTACCTGGTCGCGCGGTCTCAGCCGGTGGAGCTCTCCGCCCTGTCCCAGCCCAGGCAGACGTGGACGAATGTCGAGGACGTGCTGATGTCCGTCTTCGAGATGGAGGCGGAAGTCACCACGTCGCTGCAACAGCTTTACAGCCTGGCTGAACGCTGCGGTGACTACCGCAGTTCCATCTTTCTTGACCCGATGATCAAGAGCCAGGTGGATGCCGAGAATGAAGTGGCCCATCTGCTGGCCCAGGTGCGTCACTGCGGCACCGACTTCGGCGCTCTGATGATCCTGGATCAATCCCTGACGGCCGTCGCGGCTGCGGCCTGAGGCCCGGATCGGCCCGCCCCGAGCTGGTCGGCAAAGAGGGCAGCAACAGGGAAGGGATCAATCGCGGCCGCAGCGGCAACGGCCCCCTTTCCAGTTGGAACATTTCTTGCCTTTGCAGCCTTTTCCTTTCGACTTGGCCATGGTCATCACCGGACAAGCCACGCGCTCAAGGCAAGGATCGATCCAGGGGCAACTGTCGTTCACAGGATGACGGGGATGGAAAACTCCTGCACCCATCCAAGCGTCACCCACCCGGGCCCCGCGTGCAGGAGTGACCAGAGCGTGTGATCAATGTTACTCAGGCCTCCCTGCGGCGGCTCCTCTGGTCCCAGCGCAGGGGGGGTGCCGCTCTGACGGAATCGGCTGGATTGAGCGCCTCCCCCACCAGGCCCAGGCGGTCTCTGCCGACAGCCGGCTGATGGGCAGGATCCGCAGGCAGGTCCAGGCAGTACCCCGTGCCGTAGATCGTTTTGATGTAGGCCGGCCGGTGGCGGTCATGTTCCAGCTTTCCGCGCAGATGTCGGATGTGGGTGCGGATGCATTCCACGTCGCTGTCGGGTCCGTAGCCCCAGATCTCCCGCAGCAGCACCTCCCATGGCACCACCTGGCCGTGGCGTTGCAGCAGGCAATGGAGAAGTTCGAACTCCGTGCGGGTGAGGCGCACCGGCAGGCCATGCCAGAGGGCTTCGTAGCGTTCCGGGATCAGGGTGAGAGGGCCATAGCTGAGGACTTCCGGAGCACGCACCAGCTGAGGTGTGGTGGCACGTCCCCGCAGGAGAGCCTTGACGCGGGCCAGGACTTCCTCAGGGGCATAGGGCTTGGTCACATAGTCGTCGGCGCCGGAGGTGAAGCCCCGGACCTTGTCATCGAGGCTGCTCAGGGCCGTCAACACCAGGATGGGTGTCCGGCTCGTGCGCTGATCACGGCGCAGCCGCTGAAGAACGGTGAGGCCATCGATCCCCGGCAGCAACAGATCGATCACGATCAGCTGGGGATTGACCTGCAGGGCCATCGCCTGGCCCCGGTGACCATCATCGGCCTCCGCCACCAGAAAGCCAGCCTCCTGCAACTGGCTGGCCAGGCGATCACGGCCGATCCGTTCATGATCGATGAGCAGAACGAGAACGGACATCGCGGCGGAGCGTGCGTGACCTGGAGAACATCCAGAATGTAGTCAATTTTGCTGATGTCTCCATCCGCTGACAGCCTCGAGCTCCGTCCCTCCTCGGCCGCGTCACTGGGGCATCGTCACGAACTCCTCCGCCACGGTGGGATGGAGTGCCATGGTGCGATCGAAGTCGGCCTTGGTGGCTCCCATGCCGATCGCGATCGCCGCCATCTGAATGATCTCGGCGGCGTGTTCGCCCACCATGTGGCACCCCAGCACCCGGTCTGACGCCACCTCCACCACCAGCTTCAGCAGGCAGCGAGGGCCACGCTGAGGCAGGGCCTGGGCCATGGAGCGGAAGCGGGCCCGGTGGAGGCGAATCCCCTCCGCACCGAAGCGGGCAACGGCCTCCTCCTCGCTCAGCCCCACCGAGGCCAGCTCCGGTTGGCTGAACACGGCACTGGCCACCAGGTCGTGGTTCACCTGGCGGGGTCGTCCGCCGTAGACGCTGTCGGCGAAAGCACGGCCTTCGTCCACCGCCACCGGGGTCAGATTGATGCGGTCGGTGACATCGCCCACCGCGAAGATGTGAGGCACGTTGGTGCGCTGATCGGCATCCACCGGAATGCGGCCGCCGTCCACCGCCACTCCTGCCGCCGCCGGATCAAGTCCGGCCAGGAAGGGTTGGCGGCCCGTGGCCAGCAGCACGCCGCCGCAGCGCTCCTGGCGGCCCTGGCAGGTGCTGGCGATCAGCTCACCCGAATCGCCGGAGATGGCGGTCAGGGTCTGGGCAAAGTGGATGGTGATGCCATCGGCTTCCATGCCCTCATGCACCGCCGCGCTCAATTCCCGGTCGAAGCCCCGCAACAGATGATCCCCGCGCACGAACTGATCCACCTCCACGCCCAGACCGCGCAGGATGCAGGCGAATTCGCAGGCAATGAAGCCGCCACCGACGATCAGGACCCGCTGGGGCAGGCTTTCGAGCAGAAACATGTCATCACTCACCCAGCCCAGCTCGGCGCCGGGAATCGAGGGACGGTGAGGGCGACCGCCCGCAGCGATCAGCACACGCTCGCCACGCAGAACACGCCTGCTGCGCTCCGCGCTGCCCTTGCCCTGCGCACCGCCCACGTCGATGTGATGGTCATCGAGAAAGCGGCCCCAGCCTGACACCAGCTCCACTCCGGCCCGCTCGAGAAAGCCGATGTGCAGCGCATTGAGGCGATCCACTTCGGCGCGCACCGCCGCCAGCAGCCGGGATGGATCACTGTGAGTCCGGCCCACGCTCCAGCCGTAACTGGCCGCATCGGCCAGCAGGTGTCTGTAGGCCGATCCGTACACCAGGAGCTTCTTGGGGACACAACCCCGGATCACACAGGTGCCGCCAACCCGGTCTCCCTCGATCACGGCAACCCGGGCCCCATGGCTGGCGGCGCGCTTGGCGGCCGCCAGACCCCCGGATCCGGCCCCGATCACCACCAGGTCGAAGCGGTCGTGGTCGGCGACGGAGAGGGCATGAGGGCTGGCTGCTGGATCAGCGATGGTGGTCACGGTCAGAGCTGGTGCACTGCCGTCAGGATGGTCGATCGATTGCCGTCCAGTCGTCGCAGCCGCTCAGGAGATGGCAAACTTGGCTCGAAGATTCAGGCGGGGCGTCCGTCAGCAACCGCGATGTTCAACGCCACACGGTTGATGATCGCCGACGTGCAGCAACGTCTGATCACCACCTACCGATCCTCCTACGGCACGCTCAAGCGGGACTACGAGGAGATCATCTCCTGGGCCGCTTCCATGGCCCTGGAGAACATCGCCACAGGTGATGCACTCTACCACGATGTCGAGCACACCATCCTGGTCACCCTGGTGGGCCAGCACATTCTCTACGGCAAGCATCTGCGCGAGGGCGGCATCACGCCGGATGACTGGCTGCATTTCACGATTTCACACCTCTGCCACGACATCGGCTACATCAAGGGAGTTTGCCGTGACGACAAAGATGGCCACTACGCCACCGGGGTCAACGGGGACTCGGTGAGGCTCAAGGAAGGTGCCACCTGTGCTGCCCTCACGCCCTACCACATCGACCGCGGCAAGCTGTTCATCGAAGAGCGCTTCGGCGGCCACGGGCTGATCGATGCCGAGACGATCAAGCGCAACATCGAACTCACCCGTTTCCCCGTACCTGCTTCCACCGATCATCAGTGCACCACCCACATGCCTGGTCTGGTCCGGGCCTCCGATCTGATCGGCCAGCTGAGTGATCCCCGCTACCTCAACAAGATTCCCGCCCTGTTCTGGGAGTTCGAGGAAACAGGAGTGAACAAAGCGCTGGGCTGTGCCAACCCCGGACAGCTGCTGAAGGCCTACCCCACCTTCTACTGGGGTCAGGTGTTTCCCTACATCAAAAACGCGATTCCCTACCTGGAGCTGACCCAGGCCGGCAAGGACATTCTTGCCAATCTCTATGGCAACATCTTCATGGTGGAACACGACCTGCTGGAGAGTCCCTGAGGAGCGAAGCACCCACGCCGGCCCAAGCGCCTCACGCCGCCAGGAGGTCGTAGCTCACCCCCGGCACCGGATCAATCAGGCGAGAGCCCCCTGCCACGACCCTGGCCGCCGCCTCCATGCTCCCCTTCTGCCAGAGGATTCGGGTGAGAGCTCCCTCGTAGCGCACATCACCGCCGCTGGTGCTGGCCAGAACAACCCTTGGCTGGAAACGCTCCAGCAGCTGCGGCAGCACCTGCATCCCCTTGACGAAGGCCCCGACGAGTGGCAGGCCCAGATCGAGCACCGGCGTGATCACGGCATCAACCGACTGGGACGGGAGGTCAGAGGAGAGGAACCCATGGGGTTCCACGTAGAGACTGCCGGCGGGATGCTGCAGCAGATACCCGTTCTCCACCTGGGGCACCGGAGCGCCGGCGCTGGCCGTGAGCGTCAGCTCCCCGTGGTGAAACCGCTCGCCTGGGGCGAGGCAGTTCACCGCCTGAAAACCCAGTTGGCGGGCCTTGGTGGCGGCAGCGGCCGAACCCACCACCGTCAGGGTCGGATCCAGCAGCGCCAGGGTGTCCGGATGGCAGTGGTCAGGAAGCCCCTGGGTGAGCAGGAGCAGATCCAGCCCTCCGGGCACGGGCCAGGACTGCGGCAGCTCGGCCCGGAAGAACCAGGGACCTGGGGGAAACTCCAGGGGGCCTGTCAGCCAGGGATCCAGAAGGACCCTGCAGCCATCGAAGTCCAGCAACCAGCCGTTGGCGCCGAAACAAGTGGCTTGCAGTGCCATGACGCCAGAGCCCGGAATCCGCTGTGACCTCAGACCTTAGGCAGCGTTGAGGAGTAGGCGTGGCTGGCTTTCGCGGAAGCAGAGTCGCCAGAGCAGCACCCCCATGGCGCCGCCCCGTACCAGGCTGACAATGGCCAGGCCCACGCAGAGCGGGCAGTGGGCAAGACCCATGGAAAACGCTCTCTCGGACAACGGGTTCGTGACTCCAGCCTGACAGCCCCGAGGCGTCCGTGGGGGTCGGCTGCTGGAATACAGGACCAAGCGACACTCCCTCCCGGGACCAGGCAGGCATCGTGCTGCGGCTGAGCGAACTCAGGCTCCCCCTTGATCACACCGACGACGAGCTGCGCCAGGCCGTGCTGAAGCGGCTTGGGCTGCCGGCCCGGAGTCTGCGGGCTCTGAAGCTGGTCAGGCGCAGCGTGGATGCCCGCAACAAGGACGCTATCCGTTTCAGCTACAGCCTCGATCTGGAGGTGGACGATCCCAAGGCCCTGCTGCAGCGCTGGCGCAAGGACCCCCATCTGCGACCGGCCCCCGACACCACCTACCGATTCGTGGCTCAGCTGATGCCTGGGGAGCTACAGCGGCCTGAACGCCCGATCGTGATCGGGGCCGGTCCCTGTGGTTATTTCGCGGCACTCGTGCTGGCCCAGATGGGGCTGCGGCCCCTGCTGCTGGAGCGGGGCAAGCCCATCAAGGAGCGCACGTCCGACACCTTCGGCTTCTGGCGGGGCCAACGGCCCTTCGATCCCGAATCGAACGTGCAATTCGGCGAAGGCGGGGCCGGCACCTTCTCCGACGGCAAGCTATACAGCCAGGTGCGGGACCCCCGTCACCTGGGGAGGAAAGTGCTGGAGGAACTGGTGGCCTGCGGTGCCAACCCCGAGATCCTCACGCTGCACCACCCTCACATCGGCACCTTCAAGCTGGCCACGGTGGTGCGGGGACTGCGCAGCCGCATCGAAGCCCTCGGCGGCGAGATCCGCTTCCGCAGCGAGGTTGTTCGCCTGGAGATCGAGGCAGATCCGGGTGGACGACGGGTCTGTGGCGTCGAGCTCGCCGATGGCTCCTGCCTGCAGGCCCGCCATGTGGTGCTGGCCGTGGGCCACAGCGCCCGCGACACCTTTGCAAGCCTGCACCGCGACGGGGTGCTTCTGGAGCCCAAGCCCTTTTCGATCGGTGTGCGCCTCGAGCATCCCCAGTCGTTGATCGACTCGGCTCGCTGGGGCCCCTGCGCCGGCCACCCTCGGCTGGGGGCGGCGGAGTACAAGCTCGTGCATCACCTCGACGATGGCCGCAGCGTCTACAGCTTCTGCATGTGCCCAGGCGGCCTGGTGGTGGCAGCGGCCTCCGAGCCCGGCCACCTGGTCACCAACGGCATGAGCCAGCACTCACGCAACGAGCGCAACGCCAACAGCGGCATCGTGGTGGGTCTGGAGCTGGAGGATCTGCTCCCCTACGGCCGTGGCCAGGGCGACCCCCTTGCTGGAGTGGCCTTTCAACGCCACTGGGAGGCGAAGGCCTTTGCGCTCGGTGGCGGCAGCTACCGGGCCCCCGTCCAGCGGCTCGATGATTTCCTGGCCGGCCGGGGTAGGAGCCGGCCGCCAGGCTCGATCCAGCCCTCCTACGCCCCCGGAACCACCCCCGCCGATCTGAGCGCCTGCCTGCCGGACTTCGCGGTGGCCGCCCTGCGGGAAGCGATCCCGGCCTTCGAGCGCAGCATTCCCGGCTACGCCATGGGCGAAGCCCTGCTCACCGGAGTGGAAACGCGCACCTCCTCGCCTGTGCGGATCCCGAGAGGGCCTGACCTGCAGAGCCTGAACACCAGGGGCCTCTACCCGGCCGGAGAGGGCGCCGGCTATGCGGGTGGGATCCTCTCTGCCGGCATCGATGGCATCCGGGTGGCTGAGGCGGTGGCCTCCAGCCTGCTCAGGACTGGGCCACAATGCCGCTCCACTGCACCGCCTTGATCTGGTCGCGGCGCCAGGAGTGAAACAGCAGCGGCTCCGCCACCGTGCACAGGGGGCAGAGGCTCAGCTGCTCAGCCCCCAGGCCGGAGTTCAGCAGCTGGGAACGGGCGGCCAGGCGGATGTCGAGGCGGTAGCGATCCTCAGGGGAGCCGGGTGAGGCATCGGGCACCAGTGCTCCGGCCGCCGCCAGGCTGCCCGCGGGATCCTCACCAGAGGCACAACAGGCGTCGCCCACCTGAAGGGCCACGTCCAGCTCCACCTGGTAGGCCTCACCACGTACGGCAGGGCCCAGGGCCACCAGCAGATCGCTGCGCTGGCTGCCTGAGCGCTCCAGCGCGTCGATCGCCGCCGGAAGAATGCCGGTGGCGACCCCGCGCCAGCCGGCATGGCATGCAGCGACCGAACCCCGGACACGATCGGCGATCAGCACCGGGGTGCAATCGGCGCCACAGACCCACAGCGACTGGCCTCCGCCATCGCTGACCAGCCCATCGCCCTCAGGCCAGGGTTCAGCGCCAGCCTCACTGGCGGCCAGCACCCGGGCACTGTGGATCTGACGGGTGCGGTGCACCGAGACACCGGCACTGATGGCGGCTGCCAGTTCCTGGGGACCACGCCCACTCCACTGCCGGGTGAAGAACCCGTGCTCGAACTCCCCCAGCAGGTCGCACTGGAGGACATAGCCGCCATAGGTCCCGACCCAGGTCCAGCCGTCCAGGTCGTTGAAGACGCTGTCGGGTCGATCGAACGGTGGGTCAACGGCTTCAGCCACGGGGCAGGGGCCTCAGCAATCGGGCATGTCACGCAGGAGCCAGAAGCCATCGAAGCGCTCGGATCGCGCCTCGCTCTGCACGGCGATGAACTGCAGGCCAGCGGCAGCCTCGCGTGCCGCCGCGAAGGCTTCCGCCACCTCACTGGCTTCCTTCTCAGCCAGGGTCGCCAGCCGCCAGCGGTCTTCCAGGCCAGCCTCGAGCACCAGGTTGGTGCCCTCCATCTCCAGCCGGGCCGGCTCGAGGCCGGCGATCCAGCCGGCGATCGCCAGGGAGCGGGTGCGGCTGAACAGACGCAGACCAGGCACCACCAGGTCCCCGGAAAGCTCCACCGGAAGAGGAAACAGCCCTTCGAAGCCGATCTCCCACTCGGAAGATTCGCGCAGGGCGTCGAGGGGCAGTGAGGCCCAGGCCCAGGAATCCCCCCGGGCCGCCTCCGGCAGGGGCAGGGGAAGCGAGCGGATCGGCTGTGGAGGCGGTGCCAGGGGGCCGGCCATGTACCCCTCTTCGGCGGGGTAGACGTCGCGCTCCCGTTCGCTCAGCCATTCGGCCAGGGCATAACAGCGCCGACTGGGGATGACCTCAAGGCCGACGGCCTCAGCGGCCCGCTGCACCATGGTGCGCATCGTGGCCCGCCAGCAGCGCAACCGCCGCGGAGGCCCCAGACCATGCTCCGCCGCCGCGGCCAGGGCCTCGTTGAGGGCGCCCTGGAGCCAGACCGAGTTGACCGTGCTGGCTGGACAGTTCTTCACCCAGCGGAAGCGGGGGTGGCTGCCCTCACTGGCGGGAGTGGCGGTGATCAGCAGATCCCAGCGCTTCTTGCCGCCGGGATCGAGCACCGGGCGGGAGAAGAAATCCAGTTCCCAGTCGGGGGAAAGCTGAGCACCGTGGGCTGCGGGAGCGGCCTGACTCATCCCGCCTCCTGCTCCTGTTGGCGCAGCAGCAGGCGTGCGCGGTTGGCCCGGTCCTCAGCCTCGGCCATCACCGTCTCCTTGGCCGTGAGCAGCTCGCCGGGCTGGGTCTCGAGCAGAGCGGTGTTGAGGGCAATCCTGCCCCGGGAGGGATCGATCTGGGTCACCAGGGCCTTGAGCCGCTCTCCCTGGCTGAAGACTTCACGGATGTCGCGCAGGTGAACGCCCGTGATGGACGACTGGTGCAGCAGACCGCTCACCCCGCCGAGGTCGACAAAGAAGCCATAGGGCTTGACCGACACCACCTGACCGTCGACCAGCTGACCCACCTCCAGCTCCGCCAGCAGGGACGCGCTGGCGGCCCGCTTCTCGGAGAGCACCAGCTTGCGGGTGTCGGCATTGACCTCCAGGAAGGCCACGGCAAAGGTGGTTCCGACCAGCTGTTCGTGGTTCTCGCCGTTCTGGAGCTGGGACCGGGGGATGAACCCCCTCAGCCCTTCCAGCTCACAGGTGACGCCACCGCGATTGAAACCACTCACCTTCACCTGGACCACCTTGCCGGCGGCCTCGAGCTGCTTGACCTTCTCCCAGCTCTGGCGCAGGGCCAGGGCGCGGGCGCTGATCGTGACCATGCCATCGGCGTTCTGCTCACGGGTGACCAGCACCTCCACGGGCTGACCCTTGGGGAAACGTTCCTTGAGGTTGCCGATCACACCGAGGCCGGCTTCGGCCTTGGGCATGAAACCCGGCGCCTTGCCCCCGATGTCGATGTACACTCCGTCGCTCTCGGCGCTGATCACCGTGCCGGTGACCACGTCCCCGGTGGCGCCCACGGGTTCGTTCTCATCCAGGGCGGCGAGGAAGGCATCCTCATCGAAGTCGAAGTCGTCGACGGTGCGCACCGGCCGTGAGGAGGTGGTCCCTGAAGGGGCTCAGCCGGTGGAGCGGCTGGCGCGGCCCTGCCGGGACGCGCCATCGGCGGACCCCATCAGATCGGCCATGGTCATGCCTTCCAGGCTTGCCGTCTCGAAGCGGTCGTCATCACTGATGCTCGCTGCAGCGGCCTGGGGCGAGGCGGCCGGCCTGGGCGCCGCAGCGGCCGCGGCAGCGTCGGGGGCACGGACCGTGGCCTGCTCTTCAGTGGGGGCCTGCTGACTCTTCTGGTCCTCCTCCTCCTTACGGCTCAGATACATCAGCTGGGGAGGCTTGCGCAGCGGAGGCTCCGCCCGGGTTGGAGCCACCGGCTTGGAGCGGGGACCTGCAGGAGGAACGGGACGCTGCGATCCAGCCATGGCCCAGGTGATCTGACAGCAGCACACTGTAAGGATCAGCCCGTGGAGCGGATGGGAGCACCTGCCAAGCACGCCCTCGACGGGCTCAGCTGGATGGCGGCCCAGGAGGCCGCGTCCCGGCCTGGCAGCACCGTGATCTGGCCGTTCGGGGCTGTGGAGCAGCACGGTCCGCATCTGCCCCTGGGCACGGACGCCATCTTTGCCGAACGGATCCTCCAGGCCGTGCTGGAACGCTTGCCCGCAGAGCTGCCCATCTGGCGGCTGCCCTTGTTCCAGCTGGGTTTTTCCCCCGAGCACGGCGCCTTCCCGGGCACCCTCAGCCTGCCGCCCGAGGTGCTGCTCCAGGTGGTGATGGCCGTGGGGGGCGACCTGGCCCGGGCCGGGTTCCAGCGCCTGGTGCTCTTCAACGCCCACGGCGGGCAGATCGCTCTGCTGCAGGTGGCGGCACGGCAGCTGAGGGCTGCCCATCCCCGCCTGGCGGTGATGCCCTGCTTCCTCTGGAGCGGTCCGCCGGGGGTGGCGGCGCTGGTGCCCGAGCCGGAACGCAGCGAAGGACTGCATGCGGCGCTGGCCGAAACAAGCCTGATGCTGCATCTGGCCCCGGAACTGGTGGGGCTGCAGCGTCCGTGGGAGGGGCAGCCCGATCCGGCGCCGCCAGCGGGCTGGAGCCTGGAGGGTGCCGTCCCCACCGCCTGGCTGACCGCCGATCTCTCCGCCAGTGGGGTGGTCGGAGATGCCCGTGGGGCCAGCGCAGCCCTGGGCAAAGACCTCTGTGCAGCCCTGGTGGACGGTTGGGTCACGTTGCTGGGGGATCTGCTCTCCAGCACCTGGCCACCACGCCCCTGAACCATTTCCGGCAGGCCTGGTTACAGTCGCCAGCACTGATCGCTTCGCCGGCAACGCCATGCCCAGCCTTGAGACCACCATCACCGCAGCAGCGACCGGCTCCGCCGCTGCCTCCACGGCTGCCGGCGGCAGCGGTGAACAGGATCTCGGGTTGCCTGATTTCAGCAGCAGCACCTACAAGGATGCCTATAGCCGCATCAACGCGATCGTGATCGAAGGCGAACAGGAAGCTCACGATAACTACATCTCCCTGGGCAGCCTGATTCCTGATCAGGCAGAAGAACTGGCAAGGCTGGCGCGCATGGAGCTCAAGCACAAGAAGGGATTCACGGCATGTGCCAATAACCTTTCGGTGACTGCCGACATGGACTTCGCCAAGGAGTTCTTCTCACCCCTCCATGGCAACTTCCAGGCGGCACTGGCTGAAGGGAAGGTGGTGACCTGCCTTCTGATTCAGGCAATTCTGATCGAGGCTTTCGCCATCTCGGCCTACCATATTTATATCCCTGTCGCTGATCCCTTCGCCCGTAAAATAACTGAGGGCGTGGTCAAGGATGAATACACTCATCTCAACTATGGCCAGGAATGGTTGAGGGCCAATCTGGAGTCCTCCCGTGAGGAACTGGAGCAGGCCAATCGGGTGAACCTGCCTCTGGTGCGCAAGATGCTGGAGCAGGTGGCCGGGGACGCCGCTGTTCTGCACATGGACCAGGAAGATCTGATGGCCGACTTCATGACCTCCTACCAGGAGGCCCTCACCGACATCGGCTTCACCACCCGGGAGATCGCCAGGATGGCCACCGCCGCACTTCTGGGCTGAGCCCTCCAGCCGTGGCAGGATGTGTCGTCGGCCACAACCGTCCCCATTTCGCCCCGCCACAGCTGCATGTTCGGTCTGATTGGTCACTCAACCAGCCTCGAGCAGGCTCGAAGCAAGGCCCTTGAGCTGGGTTTTCCCGAATACGCCGACGGGGACCTCGACCTCTGGTGTGTGGCTCCACCTCAGCTGGTGGAGAACGTCAGCATCACAAGCCCGACGGGCAAAACCATCGAGGGTGCCTACATCGATTCGGTGTTCGTTCCCGAGATGCTCAGCCGCTTCAAGACAGCGCGGCGCAAGGTGCTCAGCGCCATGGATCTGGCCCAGAAGAGCGGGATCGACATCACCGCCCTGGGTGGATTCACCTCGATCATCTTCGAGAACTTCAACCTGCTCAAGACCCAGCAGATCCGCAGCACCGCTCTGGACTGGGGACGATTCACCACCGGCAACACCCACACCGCCTGGGTCATCGCCCAGCAGGTGGAAACCAATGCCCCAGCCCTCGGCATCGACCTGAGCCGGGCGAAGGTGGCGGTGGTCGGTGCCACAGGCGACATCGGCAGTGCCGTCTGCCGCTGGCTCAGTCAGAAAACCGGGGTCGCCGAGCTGCTGCTGGTGGCCCGGCAGCCCCAGCCCCTGCTCGATCTGCAGGCCGAACTGGGCGGGGGCCGCATTCTCAGCCTTGAGGAGGCCCTGCCTGAAGCCGACGTGGTGGTCTGGGTGGCCAGCCTGCCCCAGGGTCTCAGCATCGATCCGGCCAGCCTCAACTCACCCTGCCTGATGATCGATGGCGGCTATCCCAAGAATCTGGACAGCAAGGTGGCCGGTGCAGGAGTGCACGTGATCAAGGGAGGCATCGTCGAGTTCTGGCAGGACATCGGCTGGCAGATGATGGAGGTGGCGGAGATGGAGAATCCGAAGCGCCAGCTCTTCGCCTGTTTCGCCGAAGCCATGCTTCTGGAGTTCGAGGGCCTGCACACCAACTTCAGCTGGGGCCGCAACAACATCACTCTCGCCAACATGGAACTGATCGGTGCGGCGTCCCTGCGCCACGGCTTCCGCTCGATCGGCCTCAATCAGGTTCAGCGGCCACAGCTGGCAACCGTCTGATCGAGCCTGCCATCGTCCGTCGACGATCTCCGTCTCTCCAGCCCTGATCCCTCCAGAGCCATCCCCCTCCCACACCATGGCCCGCCGCCCATTGCTTGATTTCGAAAAGCCCCTGGTGGAACTGGAGGATCAGATCGATCAGATCCGCCAGCTGGCCAGGGATTCCGAAGTGGATGTCAGTCAGCAGCTGCTGCAACTGGAAACCCTGGCGGCCAGACGACGGGAGGAGATTTTTCAGTCTCTGAGCCCCGCGCAGAAGATCCAGGTGGCACGCCACCCCCAGCGGCCGAGCACCTTGGATTACATCCAGGTGATCACCGATGACTGGTTCGAGCTGCACGGGGATCGCCGCGGCTCCGATGACCAGGCCCTGGTGGGAGGCGTCGGCCGCATCGGTGACCAGGGAGTCGTCCTGATCGGCCATCAGAAAGGCCGTGACACCAAGGAGAACGTGGCCAGGAATTTCGGCATGGCCTCCCCGGGGGGTTACCGCAAGGCCCTGCGACTGATGGAGCATGCCGATCGCTTTCGCCTGCCGATTCTCAGCTTCATCGACACGCCAGGCGCCTATGCCGGCGTGCTGGCCGAAGAGCAGGGGCAAGGTGAAGCGATCGCCGTGAACCTGCGCGAGATGTTCCGCCTCCGGGTTCCGGTGATCGCCACGGTGATCGGTGAGGGGGGCTCCGGCGGTGCTCTCGGCATCGGCGTTGCCGACCGCCTGCTGATGTTTGAGCACAGCGTCTACACCGTGGCCAGTCCGGAGGCCTGCGCCTCCATCCTCTGGCGGGATGCAGCCAAGGCCCCGGCCGCCGCCGCCGCCCTGCGCATCACGGCCAACGATCTGCTGCAGCTGGGGGTGATCGACACCGTGCTGAGTGAACCCTCAGGCGGTAACCACTGGGCCCCGCTCCAGGCGGCTGAGACCCTGCGCGCCGCCCTGATGCAGCACCTTCAGGACCTTGGCCGGCTCAGCGAAGCCGAGCTGCTCCAGCAGCGTTATGCCAAGTTCCGGCGCATGGGGAGGATCCTGGAGCCGGAGGCCACAGAAACTGTGGCAAACCCTTAAGGTTCGGGTCGAGACGCAACCTGCTTGGCTTCTGTATTGATCACCGGTGCCTCCAGGGGCATCGGATCCGCTGCTGCCAGCCGTTTCGCGGCTGCTGGCTGGGATCTTCTGCTCCTGGCACGCTCCGGCCGTGATCTCGAACGCGTCGCCGCTCCCCTGCGGGACGCCGGCAGGCGAGTGGAATGGGTGATGGCGGATCTGACAGACGCCGACAGCCTTCCCGGCCACCTGAGTGATCTGCTGGGCCGCGGACTGCAGCCCACGGTGGTGATCAACAACGCCGGGGCTGCTTACACCGGGAAGCTCGCCAGCATGGAGCTGGGTTCATGGCAATGGTTGCTTCAACTCAACCTCACCAGTGTCTTCCAGGTCTGTCAGGCGGTCCTGCCTGGATTACGCCAACAGGGATCGAGCCTGATCATCAACGTGAGCAGCCATGCAGCCAGGAATGCCTTCCCCGAATGGGGGGCCTACTGCACCACCAAGGCGGCGCTGGAATCGTTCAGCCGCTGCCTTGCAGCCGAGGAACGCAGCCATGGCATTCGCGTCTCCACCCTCACCCTCGGCGCGGTCAACACACCCCTTTGGGTGACGGAAACCGTCCACAGCTCCTTCGATCGCCGTGCCATGCTTGATCCCGATCAAGCCGCGGAAGCCTTGCTGTTCCTTGCTCAGCAGCCTCCGTCCCAGGTGGTGGAGGACCTGACCCTCATGCCCGCCTCTGGCGCTTTCTGAGTCTTTCATGACATCCACCATCCCCTCCAACCCTCGCTCCAGGTCGATCGCACCCGACGCGGCCCCGGGCCCTGTCAGTGCGCGCATTCGCGAGCGCCTGATTCAGGCCGGTGTCCCCTTCTTCGCCAACGACAACGTTGCTGATCACCTGCTCGAGGGAGAACTCGACCAGTTGGAGATCGAGGTGGCTGGGAAAGTGCGCGAGATGCTGCGCAGCCTCGTCATCGATATCGACAACGATCACAACACCGAGGAAACAGCAGAACGCGTTGCCCGGATGTATCTCCACGAGGTATTCAAGGGTCGATACCACAAACAGCCGAAGATCGCCAGCTTCCCCAATGTCAAGCATCTGGATGAGATCTACACAGTGGGTCCGATCAGTATCCGATCGGCCTGCTCCCATCATCTGGTGCCGATTCTGGGCAACTGCTGGATCGGGATCAAGCCCGGTGATCGGGTGATCGGCCTCTCCAAGTTCGCCCGAGTGGCGGATTGGGTCTTCTCACGTCCCCACATCCAGGAAGAAGCCGTGATGATCCTGGCGGATGAGATCGAGCGCCTGTGCAAGCCCCAGGGCCTGGCGATCCTGGTCAAAGCCCAGCATTACTGCATGAAGTGGCGTGGAGTCAAAGAACCTCAGACCAGCATGGTGAACTCGGTGGTGCGGGGCGATTTCCGCCACGACCCCAGCCTCAAGCATGAGTTCTTCGAACTGGTGAAGCAGCAACAGGCTCTGCTCAGCACCTGAGCTCATCTCGCACCTGCTGCTGAGCCCTTCACCACGTCCACCAGCGCGCGCACCAGATCGAGGTTCTTCTCGCCTGGGGCGCGCTCAACGGAACTGGAGACATCGAGTCCATCGGGATGAAAGGACGCCACCAGCTCAGCGGCGTTGGCTGGTCCCACGCCTCCGGCCAGCCACCAGGGCAGGGCGGGCCTGAACCCCTCCAGCCAGGCGGGTGGAATCCGCTGACCACTGCCTCCCAGTTGGTGCGGAACCCAGGCGTCCAGCAGAACGGCCTCCGCCACGTTCCGATAGTCGTTGACCCGCTCAAGATCACTGGGGCTGGCAATTCTCAGGGCCTTCCAGATCGCGCAGCCTGTTCTGTCGGCAAGCTCCCGGCAGCGGGCTGGGGTTTCCCGCCCATGCAGCTGTAGCACCTGATGGCCCTGGTCAGGATTCAATTGCGCGCCCAGCTCGTCGCCCGGATCCGCCAGCACCAGCACTCCCCGGCAGCCAGGCCGACCGTCGGACATCGCCTGGAACAGCTCCAGCCGCTGATCGGGGGCCAGCCAGCGCGGGGACGACCGCACCGCGATGACCCCCACGGCATCCACACCGAGTTCGGCCACCGCCCGGGCCTGGGCCGGCTGACGCAGGCCGCAGATCTTCAGCAGAGGGGGGAGCACCACAGGAAGGCCATGGCCACCCTTTCTAGGATCGGCGAAAGACCGCCCGGGATCTGCCTGGGCATCGGCAGGACGGGACCGCGTGGGTGAAGGTTGGCAGCTTTTCAAGATCAGCGGCATCCCGCTGCGCATCCACCCCAGCTGGTTCGTGATCCTGCTGCTGGCCACGCTGGGTTTCGAACAGCAGTACGGCATTCAGCTGGCGGGCCAGGCCTCTGCTGCCAGCCTCTGGCTGCTGGCGCTGGGAACGGCCCTGCTGCTGTTCGTTTCGGTGCTGCTGCATGAGCTGGGCCACTCCCTGGTGGCCATCGCCCATGGGGTGAAGGTGCGCAGCATCACCCTGTTCCTGCTGGGGGGGGTGGCCAGTGTCGAGAAGGAATGCTCCACGGCCATGGCCGCTCTGCAGGTGGCTGCCGCCGGCCCCCTGGTCAGCCTGTTGCTGGCAGGTCTGTTGCTGGGCAGCAGCCATTCGGTCGCCCATCTCTCGCCCCTGCTGGGGGAAATGGTCAGCCAGCTGGGCGTCCTCAACCTGGTGCTGGCCCTGTTCAACCTGCTGCCCGGTCTGCCCCTCGATGGGGGCCTGATCGTCAAGGCGCTGGTGTGGCAGTGGACCGGCAGTCAGCGTCGCGGGGTCCAAGTGGCCGCCGCCATGGGCCGCTTCCTCTCGCTGATGGCCGTGGGAATGGGCACCCTGCTGCTCCTGCGTGGCGGTGGGCTGGGGGCCTTCTGGCTGATCATGCTCGGGTGGTTCGGGCTCGGGGCCTCCAGAAACCAGATTCAGCTGCTGGCGCTGCAGAAAGCCCTCAAGGACCTCAAGGTCAGTGAGGCCGCCCGCCGCCGCTTCCGGGTGCTTGAGGGTGATGCGCCCCTGCGCGAGCTCTCCCGGATGCGTCGTGACGACAGCGACGGCACTCCGGACTGGGTACTCGTCTGCGAGCGGGGGCGCTGGAAAGGGGTGATCGGCGATGACCCCCTGCAGACCCTGCCGGTTCAGCGTTGGGATCAGGAGCGGGTGCTGGACCACATTGAGCCCCTGAGCACCCTTCCCAGCATCCAGCACGATGCACCGCTCTGGCAGGCCGCCCTGCTGCTGGATGAGCCCGGCGTCGATCGCCTGCTGGTGCTGGGTTCGGCGGGCCTGCCGAGCGGCACCCTGGAGCGGCCGGAACTGTCGGAAGTGGTGCTGGCCCGCCTGGGGCTTCGACTGCCGGCACCGTTGCTGGAGGCGGCCAGGCGCCAGGGCACCTACCCCCTCGGGCTGTCCCTGGCCCAGGTGGCCCGGGGGATCGCCGAGAGTGGCGAGGGCTGATTCGCCCCATGCACGGGGGCCGTTCCTCAGGACAGACGAAACCGGTGGCGCCGGCGATCAATCGCCTCCCACTCCTGACCCCCAAGTGGCTCAACCAGCAGCGGCCCCCCCCCCAGGCTGCTGATCAGCGTGCGGCGCAGCTGGCCCTCCAGCGCATCCGCGGACAGTCCTGGAGCCGCGGCTGGAACCGCTGGGGGTGATCCGAACAGCTCCTGCCACAACGCGGATGGTGGGTCGAGCAGCACGCTTCCGTGCTGCAGCAGCTGGCGCCGGCGCCAGAGCTGGGCACTGCCCACCCGCTTGCGGTGATCGCTGTCCACCAGATCAGCCACGGTGCTGCTGGCGAAGCAGTTGTCGGATGGAACCGAGACCCTCTCCAGGCCTGGGCTGAGGGCCAGGCCCAGGGGGGCCATGGCCTGCGCCAGCCAGGTGGCCACCTGGCCGTAGGCGCGATGGCCCCCTGGCTGGCGGGGAGGATCAGGCCAGAGCAGGGCGTAGGTGAGGCTGCCGGCATGGAGCACGGCGCCACCGCCGCTGGGCCGGCGCACCAGCGCCACACGGCCTTGCCGGACTGCGCGACTCCAGGCCGGGGTGATGGCGCGCTGGTGGTGGCCGAGCGAGAGGGTCGGTGTGCTCCAGCTGTACAGGCGCACCGCTCCCTGACCTGGCTTGAGCAGCAGCTGATCCAGCAGCCAGTCGTCGATGGCCATCTGCCAGTCACCGCGCAGGCAGAGGTGGGGGATCCAGCGCCAGCTCGACGGAAATGGGAGTTCAGCAGGGGATGCTGATGGCACCGTGCGGCCGCCGTTCAAACCCGATCATGCTGGGCGATCTGCTGGTGCTGGTGCCCCTCGGTCTGGGGGCGGGGCTGCTCTCGGGGCTGCTGGGCATCGGTGGCGGCCTGGTGTTCTCCCCGATGCTGCTGATGGTGGGCCTTCCGCCCCATCAGGCCCTGGCCACCAGCACCCTGGCGATCGTGCCCACCACCCTGGGGGGGACCTGGGTGCATCTGCGTCAGGGTCGGGTGCTGCCTGCGGAGGGTCTGGCCATCGGCCTCAGTGCCGCCCTGAGCGGGTTGCTGTTCAGTCGGCTGGGGGGACTGCTCAGCGGCTGGCAGCTGCTGGGCCTGCAGTCGCTGATGTATTTGACCCTGACCCTGACGATCTCGCCTCGCCGAGACCATGAGGCTGAAGCATCGCCAAAGCCACCAGCCTTGATGGCTCTGGCCCTGGTGGGCTGCGTGGCCGGCCTGGCCGGAGGACTGCTGGGGGTGGGCGGGGGCCTGTTGATGGTCCCCCTGATGATGGGGAGCCTGAAGCTGCCGGTGCGCGAGGCCATCCGCCTCAGCACCCTGGCTGTGCTCTGCTCCTCGTCGGCAGCGTCGGTCACCTTCCTGATCGGGGCGAAGGCCCAGGGATCCATCGCCCTCACCCTTGGTGGAGCAGCGTCTGTGGCAGCCCGCTGGTCTGCCGCGCGGCTGGAGCGGGTGCCGGAGACCCTGCTGGTGCAACTCCTGCGCGGGCTCACGGGCCTGCTGGCCCTCGACAGCGGACGGCGGGCCCTCAGCCTCCTGCTGGGCTGATCGTCTCCCAGAACCCTGGATCGAGCTCGAAACCCAGCACCGCGGCCATCTGAGCGAGACCCTGGCGGCAGTTCAGACCCCGCTCGTGGCTCCAGTGATCCAGCAGAAAGCAACGCTGGGTGATCCAGAGCTCGAGACTCTCCGGTGCGAAGCGGATCCCCTCCTGGCGGCTGAAGCCATGGGGCAGAAGCATCGCCACGTGACGACAGAGCTGGCCACTGCTGCGGTCGAGCACCAGGGGCAACCAGGGGTGAAGCGCATCGGCCCGCAGACTCCAGAGACGCAGTTCAGGCAGTTCGGAGAGCTCGCGGGGATCGTCCGGCTGACGGGGCCAGTCGAAATCGAGGACCAGAGCTCCGGTGGCGGCCAGCAGCTCGGCCGGAGAACAGGTGCTCCAGGGCTTCAGCGACGAGAGATCAAGAGCGCGGACACTCTCAGCGGACACGGAGAGGCTGGAAGGAGGTTGGGCCATCAAGAGCTGTGACAGCCCGATGCCATCACGTGGCGTCGGGCGGAACGGAGCCGAACAATGGTGGCGACATCCGTTTCCCATCGTTGGCCATGGTCACAACACTCAGCCAGGCAGAGGTTCTGATCGCCCTGGTGGTCGCCGCCCACGCCGGCATTCTGGCGATTCGTCTCAGCGTCAGCCTCTACCGGGCCTGAATCAGAGGCTCGCCCTTGGCAGTTCGCACCTGAACTGCTAGAAGCGGGCCATCACTTCTCCTTCTCCCCCTTGTCCGCCGCGCAGCAGCTCAGGCCCGTCTCCGCACCAAGGCGTCAGGCGACATCCAGGCGACGGCCAGCCCCGCGCACATCCGCCGCACCACCCATCAGCGCAGCTGAGGCGGTGGCCATTCATCAGGGATCAACCGACAGGCAGGAGCTGCTCTGCGGTGTGATTGGGCTCAGCGTCAAACTGGGCATGACCCTGCTGGCTGGCCTCAGCCTGGTTCATCTGGCTGGGGCCTACCAGCATCGTCTGAACCAGCACGACGAACTGAGTGCCATTCTTCAGATCGAACAAGCCAAATTGCAGAAGGCGCAGAAGCGCTTCGATCAACTCTTCGTCACCACCGGTGAGCAACGGCTGATCCGCGAACAGGATCAGTGGATCGCCCCCAACCGACTACGGGTGGTGTGGAACGACCCCATCGAATCCAAGCCCTCCGCGGCACCTGCCGGCAGACCCCTGATCAGCACCCAGCCCCTGCCTGCCCAGGGTCAGCGCTGAACTGATCTCCTGGCCCGAGGGTGGTGTCAGTCGAAACCGCCGGGGATTCCCTGGGGTCTCAGGCTGGGAAGCGCTCACATGGCGTGACTGAGCCAGATGTCCACGAGCGAGGCCCGAGGGATGTCATCGGCTGCCTCGATTGAACGTGACCTTGTGTTGAACTTCCCTCCGCGGAGGGCACTGGTCCCGAGCCTTGTCCTTAGGTTGAGGCCCCCCGTACCGCCGCGCGCCGATGGCGTCAGCTTCCAGCGCTCCCACCCCGTCAAGCTCCTCCAGCCCCGGCATGGGCAACGGTGGCCAGAGCGGAACTGTGATGATCACCGGAGCCTCTTCCGGTGTGGGGCTGTACGCCGCCAAAGCCCTGGCCCGGCGGGGCTGGCATGTGGTGATGGCCTGCCGCGATCTGGCCAAGGCCAAGGCGGCAGCCAGTTCCCTGGGGATCCCTGAGAGCGCCCTCACCCACCTGCAGGTGGATCTGGGTGATCTCGAGAGTGTGCGCCGGCTGGTGAACGCCTTCCATGCCACCGGCCGCAGCCTTGACGCCCTGGTCTGCAATGCCGCCGTGTACAAACCACGGCTGAAGGAACCGGAACGCTCGCCTCAGGGCTACGAGATCTCGATGGCCACCAACCATCTGGGGCATTTCCTGCTGATCCAGGCCCTGCTCGAAGACCTGAAGAAGTCGAGCCATCCCTCTCGCAGACTGGTGATCCTTGGAACAGTCACGGCCAACTCAAAGGAGCTGGGCGGCAAGATTCCGATCCCCGCCCCCGCAGATCTGGGCGACCTCTCGGGCTTCGAGGCCGGTTTCAAGGCGCCGATCAGCATGGCCAACAGCAAGGCCTTCAAGCCCGGCAAGGCCTACAAGGACAGCAAGCTCTGCAACATGATCACCACCCAGGAGCTGCACCGTCGTCTGCACGACTCCACGGGGATCATCTTCAGCTCGCTGTATCCCGGCTGCGTGGCCGACACTCCCCTGTTCCGGAACACCCCGAGAGCCTTTCAGACCATCTTCCCCTGGTTCCAGAAGAACATCACCGGCGGGTATGTGAGCCAGGAGCTGGCCGGTGAGCGGGTGGCCCAGGTGGTGGCGGATCCGGCCTTCGCCGTGTCGGGCGCGCACTGGAGCTGGGGCAACCGCCAGAAGGCCAATGGTCAACAGTTCATCCAGGAACTTTCAGACAAGGCCAGCGATCCCGAGACTGCTGCCAGGACCTGGGAGCTGTCCATGAAACTCATCGGTCTCGCCTGAGGACATTGTGATGATGCCCCGTCCGCTTCGCTGGATTATTGGTCTTGTCCTGGCCGCCGGCCTTCTGGTGGGCGGTGTGCTGCTGCTGCCCTTCACCGACTGGTTGCCGGGAGGAACGGTCGCCGATGTGCCGTTGCAGCAGGTGGTGAACGGCACCAGCTTCAACCGGCTGTTCCCCCCTTCGGAGTCCGGATTGCGGGTCACGATGTCACAGGAGAAGCGGGGGTTCAGCGAGGCTCGTCTGAAAAAAGACGATCAGGTGATCGCTCTTCTGGCCATCTCCGACACGATCACCGCCCCTGAAGCCCGAGCCAAGTTCGAACAGACTCAGGAACGCCTGCAGGGCTGGCCGCTGGTTGAGCAGGGGCCCCATGCGAGTGCTCTGCTCGTGGCTGATCGCTTTCAGGTGAAGGTGATTGAGCAGGGCAGCGCCCTGGATGCCGATCATCGCCACGGCATTCTCGAAGCGTTTGATCTCCAGGGACTCGCCGCCCTCGGTTCTCCATCCCTCCCCCGCGCCTGAGTCCATGGGCACACCTGTTCTCACCCGCCTGGAGCGCCTGCCGCGACGGGGTCTCACCGTGCTCTCGCTCCAGGGGCTGAGCCTGCTGGTCCCCGGTGGCTGGACCAACATCACCAGTGCCGATGCCTTGATCGGGTCAGTGATCGGCAGCAACGATGCGACGTTGATCGCCCAGGTGCGGGCCCGGGCCGATCAACTCAGCCGGGCGCGCCATGAAGGCTATGGAAGGGCTCTGAGCGTCTACGACGCGGTCAACCGCTCCCAGCACGCCACGGCTGGTCTGCGGGTCCTGGCAGGGTTGAGCGCAGGCGTCCCCCTGCTCAAGCGCATAGCCGATCTCACGCCACCAGGAGACACGCTGCAGGCTGTGGATCTGGGACTGAAGGTGTCTGCCGAGCTGCTGGCCTTCACCCAGGTGAATGGTCTGCCAGGCGACAGCTTCGCTGACTTCGCCGCCGCTCTGGCCGACTACGGTTCGGAAGCACGGCTGCGAATGGCCGCCCTGGTCACCTTCGATGGTCTGCTGCCGCTGGGAGATCAGGCTCTGCAGCGCCTGGATGGACTGCTGGGGCAGGCGAGTACGAGCCAGTTGCGTCAGCTCCCGGCTTACCGGCGCATGGCCGGCCTGATGCCGGGCCGCAATGATCAGGCTCACCTTGCATTCCTGCGCCGTGGCGTGGAGCAGTGGGTTGGCTGGGCCGATGGACTCGTCTCACAGCTGGGGCTCAGTGGCCAGCGGGCCGTCCAGGCCCTGGAATCCACCCTCGGCCCCTGGCAAGGGCGGATGGATCAGCTGGCGGTGTTCCTGGATGCCTTCACCGACACCTACTCCCACACGGGCGTACAGGCGGTGGCCCGCCGCCTGGTGGAACGGGCCGCCGCCGAGATCTGAATCAGGAGTCGAGCCTCCCCTCCCGGGTGAGGTTCAGTCGAAGCCGAGCAGGTCGAAGATCTCACGATCCTTGAGTGATTCGGCCTCGAGGGGCTCCACGTCACTGAGCATCTTCTGCGCCAGGCTCAGATACTCCTGCTGAACGGCCTCCACTTCGGGGCTTGGTTCCATCTCGAAGATGGTGCACTTCTTCAAGCGGGAGCGGCGGATCGCATCCACCGTCTTGAAATGCGCCATGGTGCGCAGACCGGTGCGCTCATTGAAGCGGTCGATCTGATCGGTCTCCTCCGAGCGGTTGGCAATCACACCACCCAGGCGAACCTTGTAATTCTTGGCCTTGGCGTTGATGGCCTGCATGATCCGGTTCATCGCAAAGATCGAATCGAAATCATTGGCGGTGACGATCAGGCAGTAATGGGCATGTTGCAGAGGGGCCGCAAAACCACCACAGACCACATCACCGAGCACATCGAAGATCACGACATCCGTATCTTCAAGCAGATGGTGCTCCTTCAGCAACTTCACCGTCTGGCCGGTGACATAGCCACCACAACCGGTGCCGGCCGGTGGACCACCGGATTCCACACACATCACACCATTGAAGCCCTCAAACACGAAGTCTTCGGGGCGAAGTTCCTCGGTATGGAAGTCAACCGTTTCGAGGATATCGATCACCGTGGGCACCATCTTCTTGGTGAGGGTGAAGGTGCTGTCGTGCTTGGGATCGCAACCGATCTGAAGCACACGCTTGCCCAGCTTGGAGAACGCCGCGGAAAGGTTGGAGGAGGTGGTGGACTTGCCGATACCCCCTTTGCCATAGACGGCAATCACCAGGGCCCCCTCCTCGATGTTCATCGAGGCATCCTGGTGGACCTGGAGGCTTCCTTCACCGTCCTCATGGCTGGTGGCAGCAGCCTTGGCGGGAGCTGTTGCCTGCTTGGGCGGCAGAGTTGTGGTCATAACACGTCCTTGGCCGAGTCGACATCGGCATTGCCCATATCAAAGTGCAGCCGGGCAGGCAGATGCTGGCTCTGGCTCAAACCGAAACATCATGAAAATCAGGATCTTGAAATGCTCACCCAGGCCGAGCGATTGCCGATGAGCTTACCCTCGGCAATCACCCCAAGGGCGCGAGACCTGAGCCACTGGATTGGGTATAAACACTTACCAGCTTGGCCGGTCCTGACGCCTCAGGGCAATCACGGGGAAGTCCCAGCCGCTCAGCGGCTGAAGTGGGCCTTGGCTTCGTAAAGAGTTTCCTCTGTGATCTCCGCCACGCCACGTTCGTTAGCATAGGCCTCAGTGTTGCGTCGGACTTTCCCCCGCACGAAGAAGGGAATGCGTGAAAGTTCCGCTTCACCGGAAGTTGTCCAGCGCAAGGCTCCCCCTTCAGGAGTGGCCGAGAGCGGTGTGACCTCTGGTGTCCCATCGGCAGGGCCGGCGACGGCCGGGGCCGCCGGGGCCGAAGCACCTTCGAGATGGCTGAGATGACCGTCAACGAATTCGAAATCATGGCGGAACATCCCGATGAGGTGCTCCTCCAGACCCATCATCAGGGGGTGCACCCAGGAATCGAAGATCACATTGGCCCCCTCCCAGCCCATCTGCGGGGCATAGCGGGCGGGAACATCCTGCACGTGCAGCGGGGCGCTGATCACGGCACAGGGGATCCCCAGTCTCTTGGCACTGTGACGCTCCATCTGGGTGCCGAGCACAAGCTCCGGAGCCGCCTGGGCCATGGCCTGCTCCACCTCCAGATAGTCGTCGGAGATCAGAGCCTCGAGGTCGAGCTCCTTGGCGGCGGCGCGCACCTCACGGGCCTGCTCGCGGCTGTAGGTGCCCAGCCCCACCACCGTGAATCCCAGCTCCCGCGACGCGATCCGGGCCGCCGCGATCGCATGGGTGGCGTCGGCGAAAATGAACACCCGCTTACCGGTGAGGTAGGTGGAATCCACCGATTTCGAGTACCAGGGCAATCTGGAGCGCTGATCGGCCTCACGCAGTTCCGGCGGCTCCAGGCCAAGCAGAGCGCAGAGCTCTCGCAGAAACTGGGCTGTGGCTCCGATTCCGATCGGCACGGTGCGCACCACCGGTGTGCCGAAGCTGCGCTCCAGCCAGCTGCAGAGCGGGCCGGCCACCTCCGGATAGAGGCAGAGGTTGGCGTCCGCCTGCGGCAATCGCATCAGATCGGCCGGCCTGGCACCCAGGGGGGCCACCACATTGACGTCGATGCCGTGATCGGCGAGGAGGCCACGCAACTCGCGCACATCGTCGCGGCAGCGGAATCCCAGCAGGCTCGGACCCAGCAGATTCACGCGCGGACGACGACCCTCGGAGCGCCAGCGCTCGGGCTCCGGTTTGGCAGCTCCCGGGGCAGGCATCTGGGTCTTGAGCAGCCCGCGGCAGAGCTGGTAAAGGGTTTCAGCGGCCCCCCAGTTTTCCTTTTTGGAGTAAGCGGGCAATTCCAGGCTCACCACCGGAACACCCAGGCCCATGCCGCAGGCAAGGGATCCCGGTTGATCCTGGATCAGCTCTGCCGTGCAGCTTTCGCCCACCAGCAGGGCCTCCGGCTGGAAGCGATCCACGGCCTGCTGGATCGAGCGCTTCACCAGTTCGGCCGTGTCACCACCCAGATCGCGGGCCTGAAACGTGGTGTAGGTGACAGGGGGTCGGCGGTCCCGGCGCTCGATCATCGTGAACAGCAGATCGGCGTAGGTGTCGCCCTGGGGGGCATGCAGCACGTAGTGAACGCCCTCCATCGATGCAGCGATGCGCATGGCGCCCACATGGGGGGGGCCTTCGTAGGTCCAGAGGGTCAGTTCCATTGCAGCAGCTCGCGGCGGTTGAGGGGACGGGCGAACAGTTCAGCCAGGTCAGCGGCCTGATCGCAGCCATGGATCGGGCTGAAGACCAGCTCGATTGACCACTTGGTGGCGAAGCCTTCCGCTTCGAGCGGGTTGGCCAGACCCATGCCGCAGACGACCAGATCGGGGCGGCTGGCACGAACACGCTCCAGCTGCTTCTCCACATCCTGCCCTTCGCTGAGCTGGGTGCCCTCCGGCAGCAGGGGCAGTTCCTCGGCCATCAGCTGGCGGTCGAGGTAGGGGGTGCCCACCTCCACCAGTTCCATGCCGCATTCGCGGTGCAGAAAACGGGCCAGGGGAATTTCCAGCTGGGAATCCGGCAACAGGAACAGGCGCTTGCCTTCGAGTCTGCGGCGCAGGGGTTCCAGGGCGCGCCTGCCCCGCTCCGCCAGAGGGTCGAGCACCTCGGCCACGCGTCGGGGGTCAATGCCGAAGGCCGCCGCCGCCGCCGCCATCCAGGCACAGCTGCCCTCCACCCCCAGCGGGTAGGGGGCGGAGATGCGCTGGGCACCGCGACGCTCCAGAGCCCGTACCGTGTCAGCCACAAAGGGCTGGGCCAGCAGCAGGCGGGTGCCCTCTCCCACGGGTGGCAGGTCGGTGGACTGACGGGGCGGCAGGGTGCGCACCGTCTCGAGGCCCATCCGGGCAAACAGGGACAGGAAGCGCTCCTCCACCCCATCGGCGAGGGTGCCCACGATCAGCAGCTGGGGTTCAGGACTGGCGGGCAACAGGGGAACCAGGGAGGTCAGGGCTCCGTCCTCCCCCTGGGTGAAGGTGGTTTCGATGCCACTGCCGGAATAGTTCACAACTCTCACCCGGCCCAGCATGCGGGTGTTGATGCGCTCGGCGGCCTTGGCCAGATCGAGCTTGATCACCTCGGACGGGCAGGAGCCCACGAGAAACAGCGTGCGGATCTCGGGCCGCCGGGCCAGCAGATCGTTCACCACACGGTCGAGTTCCTCGTTGGCATCGGCCAGGCCCGCGAGGTCGCGCTCGCCAAGGATCGCTGTGCCGAAACGGGGTTCGGCGAAGATCATCACTCCAGCCGCCGACTGGATGAGATGGGCGCAGGTGCGGGAGCCCACCACCAGAAAGAAGGCATCAGGCATCCGCCGATGCAGCCAGACGATCGAGGTGAGGCCGCAGAACACCTCCCGCTGTCCGCTTTCGCGCAGCACGGGCGGCAGGGTGGACGTCAGGGCCATGGGCAGGAACCGGTGATCCATTACGGACTAGCCACCCCGGACGCAGAAACCCGTGGCTGTTGACAAGTCTTCGGGATCAGCGTCGCCGGGGAGCGGCAGGGGGCGCAGGAGCCTGGTCGTTACGCCGCTTAACACATATCGGCTCCGATGAGCAGGGCTTATGGGGCTCCCTACACACCGTGATCGATCAAACCCCCCGAATCGCTTGACGGGGGGGTATGCCGCCGAGCATGGTCCTTATCGAACCTCCCCACCCTTTTCCGGAGCAGGCAATGGCGAATGAAACCATGGGCATCGCCCTCGGCATGATCGAGACGCGCGGCCTCGTGCCGGCCATCGAAGCGGCCGACGCCATGACCAAGGCCGCCGAAGTGCGTCTGATCGGCCGTGAGTTCGTGGGTGGCGGCTACGTGACCGTCCTGGTGCGCGGCGAAACCGGTGCCGTGAACGCCGCAGTGCGTGCCGGTGCTGATGCCTGTGAGCGCGTGGGCGACGGCCTCGTGGCCGCCCACATCATTGCCCGCCCCCACCGTGAAGTGGAGCCGGCCCTGAACAGCAGCTTCGGTCTGGGTTCCAAGGACTGATGTCTGACGCGCCCCCGAGGGAGCGCAGCACCTTCATCTTTCCCACCCGACCAACAAGGAGATTTTCCCCATGAGCAAGAAGTACGACGCTGGGGTCAAGGAGTACAGGGACACGTACTGGACTCCCGACTACGTTCCCCTCGACACCGACCTGCTGGCCTGCTTCAAGGTCACCGGCCAGGAAGGCGTTCCCAAAGAGGAAGTGGCCGCTGCCGTGGCTGCCGAGTCCTCGACCGGCACCTGGTCCACCGTCTGGTCCGAGCTCCTCACCGACCTCGACTTCTACAAAGGCCGCTGCTACCGGATCGAAGACGTTCCCGGCGACAAGGAATCCTTCTACGCCTTCATCGCCTACCCGCTCGATCTGTTCGAAGAGGGTTCCATCACCAACGTGCTCACCTCCCTGGTGGGCAACGTCTTCGGCTTCAAGGCACTGCGCCACCTCCGTCTGGAAGACATCCGCTTCCCGATGGCCTTCATCAAGACCTGCCCTGGCCCGCCGAACGGCATCTGCGTCGAGCGCGACCGGATGAACAAGTACGGCCGTCCCCTGCTGGGCTGCACGATCAAGCCGAAGCTCGGCCTCTCCGGCAAGAACTACGGGCGGGTGGTGTATGAGTGCCTCCGCGGTGGTCTCGACTTCACCAAGGACGACGAGAACATCAACTCCCAGCCTTTCCAGCGCTGGCAGAACCGCTTCGAATTCGTTGCCGAAGCTGTGCAGCTGGCCCAGGAGGAAACCGGCGAGAAGAAGGGTCACTACCTCAACTGCACCGCCGCCACTCCCGAAGAGATGTACGAGCGGGCCGAGTTCGCCAAAGAACTGGGTCAGCCGATCATCATGCACGACTACATCACCGGCGGCTTCACGGCCAACACCGGTCTGTCGAAGTGGTGCCGCAAGAACGGCATGCTGCTGCACATTCACCGCGCCATGCACGCGGTGATCGACCGTCACCCCAAGCACGGCATCCACTTCCGCGTTCTCGCCAAGTGCCTGCGCCTCTCCGGTGGTGACCAGCTGCACACCGGCACCGTGGTCGGCAAGCTCGAAGGTGATCGCCAGACCACCCTCGGTTTCATCGACCAGTTGCGCGAATCCTTCGTCCCCGAAGACCGCAGCCGCGGCAATTTCTTCGATCAGGACTGGGGTTCGATGCCCGGCGTCTTCGCTGTGGCCTCCGGCGGCATCCACGTGTGGCACATGCCTGCACTGGTGGCGATCTTCGGCGACGATTCGGTGCTGCAGTTCGGTGGTGGTACCCACGGCCACCCCTGGGGCTCAGCCGCCGGTGCCGCCGCCAACCGGGTGGCCCTCGAAGCCTGTGTCAAGGCCCGCAACGCCGGTCGCGAGATCGAGAAGGAAAGCCGCGACATCCTCATGGAGGCCGCGAAGCACAGCCCCGAGCTCGCCATCGCGCTCGAGACCTGGAAGGAGATCAAGTTCGAGTTCGACACCGTCGACAAACTCGACGTCAACTGATCGGGGTTGATGACCAGCGGGGAAAGGGTTTTCTCCTTCCCCCGGTCACATCCGGTTTGCCTTCATTCACCTGATTCCCCTCAAGGATCCCCATGCCCTTCAAGAGCACCGTGGGTGACTACCAAACAGTCGCCACCCTGGAGACTTTCGGCTTCCTCCCGCCGATGACCCAGGACGAGATCTACGACCAGATCGCTTACATCATTGCCCAGGGATGGAGCCCCCTGGTCGAGCACGTCCACCCCAGCCGCTCCATGGCCACCTATTGGTCGTACTGGAAACTGCCCTTCTTCGGTGAGAAGGATCTGGGTGTGATCGTCAGTGAACTCGAGGCCTGCCACCGCGCCTACCCCGACCACCACGTACGTCTGGTCGGCTACGACGCCTACACCCAGAGCCAGGGTTCCTGCTTCGTGGTTTTCGAAGCACGCTGATCACCGCAGCAGGTTCCGGCCTAGTCCGGGACCTGCTGTCGTCCATCTTCATTCTTCCGACGGCGCGTGAAGGATTCGTGATTCGGCAGGCTCAGGGCCTTCCCATCACCAGTTCTTTCCAGTCGTCTCCTTCAAGGTTGTTTCTTCACAGGGCGGACATGGCATCTCAATCCAGTCGCGAAGCGGCCCTTGCGCGCCGGATGGCGCTCTCCACGGCCGGGAAAACGGCGGAGAAGAGGTATGCCAACAGTGCCAACCGCACCCGCAGCGCCGCTGAGGCCCGCCCCACCCGCTCGGTCGTGCCGGTGGCCCCTGCGGTCAGCCGCGAAGCCGAGGCACAGACCCGGCCGCTGTTCAGCAGCAGCAACGGACCCACCAGCGCACCCCGTCAGCTCAACCGTGCCGCCATCAGCAATCCCAGCCGGGATCTGGTCCTGGCCAGGCGTGAAGCCCTGAGCAAGCGGGGCAAACGGGCCGACACCAGCAAGGACCGCAGCCGTGATGGCAGCTCCGCGCGTGCCGTCGCCACCCCACCCCCTGCGCCCGTGAGCCCTGCTCCCCCCGCTGCCAGCCGTCCGACCCTGTCTCTGAGTGGCACACCCTCCAGTTCCCTCAGCGATCGCCGAAGCAACGGCAACCGGCCGACCGCCAAGCGGTCCGCCCAGTTCAACCCCAGCCGCGCCATCGTCATGGCCCGCCGGGAAGCCCTCTCCAAGCGCGGGAAGTCGGCATCCACCAACAGCTCCAGCGGCACCGCCGCCGTGGTGCGCCAGTCGAACCCCGACATCAGCAGCCGGGAACTGGCCCACCGCATCCGCGATCTCAAGAGCAAGAACGGGGCCGGGGCCCTGAGCCGCGGCACTGGGGTCACCCGCCCCACAGGCCCCCGGCGCGGGGCCAACAAGGTGGCCGGGGCCCAGGACGCCAGCTGGAAGGTGGGGGCCAGTGAAACACTGCGTGGCCAGGTGGTCACGGGCACCCAGGCCAACCGCTCCGAGAAGACAACCGGAAACGAGGCGAGCACCTGCCGCCCCATCACCGGCACCGAATACATGGGTGCGGAAATCTTCCGCAGCTTCTGTCAGAACGAGCCAGTAGCTCTCCAGCCTGACAAGGTCCGCGTCACGGCCACCAGCCACGGCAACCGTGTCACCGGCAATGAAGTGGGCCGCTCTGAAAAGGTCACTGGGGATGAACCCGGCACCTGCAAGTCCGTCACCGGCACCGAGTACATCTCCGCCAACCAGGCAACGGCCTACTGCGGTACCACCTCCGTCAGCCCCCGCAAGGTGGGCCTCAGCCAGACCGTGGCCGGACGGCCGGTGTCGGGTGTGATGGTGGGTCGCTCCGAGCGGGTCACCGGTGACGAGCATGGAGCCGGCATCCAGCCCACCGGCACTCAGTACGTGGGTTCCGATTCGATCAGCACACCCGGTCAGGCGCCCCCCAAGGTGGCCAGTGTCCAGACCCTGAGGGGCACAGGCATCACCGGCACCCTGGTGGGTCGCAGCGACAAGGTCACTGGGGATGAGCCCGGCTCGTGTCGCCGGGTCACCGGCGATGAGTACATCGGCAGCCAGCAGTATCAGAATTTCTGCGGCGGACGCCCGGAGCCCGAAGCTCCGAAGGTCGGCTTCAGCCTCACCAACAAGCAGCTCATCGTCTCAGGCACCAACACCGGACGCTCCTCCAAGGTCACCGGTGATGAGCCCGGCACCTGCAAGGCCGTCACCGGCACGCCCTACGCCGGCCTGGAACAGGCCAGCGCCTGGTGTGATTCCTCGGCGGTACGCAGCATCCGCCAGCGCACTCCAGCCCACGGCGGCACACCCGGACACCGCATGAGTGGCTTGCAACCCGGCATCGGCGGGGTGATGACCGGTGCCTCCAAGGGTGCCTGTGAGCCCATCTCCGGCACCCCCTACGTGGGCGTCGATCAATACAACGAAGCCTGCAGCGCAGCCCAGGGCCACGAAGCCGATTTTCCTCAGCCGCTGGAATCCCAGCCCTGGCAGGAGTTCAGCGTGCAATCCCCCGCACGGGCTGCCCATCAGCAGCGCGAGCGCAGCTCTGCCGTCACCGGCACCCGCTACGAAACCAGCGCCAGGATCACCGGCCCTTTTGATCTGGCCGGTGGCAAGGTCACCGGCACCGAGCATGCACGCTTCGACCATCGCGGCCCTGAGCCCCAGCCGCTCCCTCCGGTGCGGCGTCAGACCTCCGTGCTGCCCCCCCGCCCCCAGGCCGTGGCACCGATGGCCAGTGCTCCAGTCAGCGTCGACGAAGAGGTGCGGCCCACCAGCCGCGTCACCGGTGAAGGCATCTCCGCCGGCCTGAACATCACGGGCGACGACTGGGACAGGGGCAAGCGCGTCACCGGCACTGAGGGTGCCTCGGCCCGCCGCCGCAATCCCACCCGCACGGGTCCGATGTCGGCGATGGCGACCATCCCCCTCAAGCGCAATGAAGAGGTGATGCAGCCGGTCAGCCGCGTGACAGGCTCAAGCGGCAACACCGACAAGGGCTCACTGATCACCGTCTCCGGCGGCGCCCGAGGCTGATGTTCTCCACCTGTCCCGCCCTGTTGCAGCACTGAACCTTGCCCCGCCCCCGCCGCTACGGCTCCGCCGAGAGGCCCCTGGCTCCAACGGCCCCAGCACGCCGTCCCTCATCCTCCTGCTCCCCTTTCTCCGGCACTAAACGGGGACGAGCCGGCCGATTCAACACGACCCTGGATCAGCACCCGCTCACCGATCCAGCGGCCAACGAACGCCTCCAGGCCTATGACAGCCAGGTGAAGCGGTCGTTCGATCGCATCGTGCCGGTGCTCAAGCGGCTCTCGGCCCTGCAACACGACGACGACTTCGTGGAGCAGGCCCAGCGCCATGCCATCAGGGAGCTCGGCCATGGGTTGCCTCCAACGATCCTGGAATCGGCCTGGGTCAGCCAGCTGGACATGCGCAGCCTGTTCGCCTGGTGCCTGTTCGAGGCCTATGAGCAAGTCAGCGCCAGCTTCTTCCGCGACGATCCGCTCCAGGGTCAGGAGGGAAGCGAGAGCGCCGAGGCCTTCAATGCCTTCCTGCTGTCCTGCGGTTTCCATCTCCTGGATGTGAGCCCCTGCGCCGATGGCCGTCTGGCCCACGCGATCGCCTACGCCCTGCGCCTCCCCTTCGGATCCGTGCGTCGCAGGCCCCATGCCGGCGCGATGTTCGACGTGGAGAACACCGTCGACCGTTGGGTGCGCACCGAACATCTCCGCTACAGAGAGTCCCGTCCCAACGGCGCCCATGAGCCCACCCGCTACCTCAAGGTGGTGGTGTATCACTTCAGCTCACGGGACCCCGGGCACGAGGGATGTGCGGCCCATGGCTCCAACGATGCCGCCGCCGCCGCCGGGGGACTGCGCCGTCTGCAGGAGTTCCAGCAGGCGGTCGAGAACAGTTTCTGCTGCGGGGCTTCGGTCGACCTGCTGCTGATCGGGCTTGACACCGACACCGACGCCATCCGGGTTCACGTCCCTGATGTCCACGGCCATACCGATTTGGAGCGCTGGCTCGATGCCCTGGATGTCTACGCCGCCACCCGGGATCTGACCGCCGAGGCCGCCAGGGATCAGGTGCTTGCCCTGGTGCTGGACGCCCGCTCAGGCGAGGGGGACGCGGTCGCTGACAGAGCCGTGGATCCGGGAATGGCACGGCTGATCGCCCGCCTGATCGAGCACAACCTGTCCCAGATCGATTTCGTGCGTACCTATCACGATGGCGCCTATGCCGATGCAGGCCACGCCGAACGCTTCATCGGTGTCGGCATCGGCTTCAAGGAGATTCATCTGCGGAATCTCACTTACTTCGCCCACATGGACACGGTCGAAGAAGGGGCCGCCGATCTCGATGTGGGTGTCAAGATCTTCAAGGGTCTGAACGTCTCCCGCGGACTTCCAATCCCGGTGGTGATCCGTTTCGATTACCACGGCAGTGTGCCCGGGGCCCGGGAACGGGCTGTGCTCTATTGCCGGCGGACAGAGGACGCCATCCGCAGCCGCTATCCCGATCTGGTGAACAGTGGCCTGTTGCACACGTTGCTGAGCGTGCGCGATCGCGACCGGCACGTGCCCGCAGAAACGGTCGGGTCGTC
The DNA here is from genome assembly GCF_034931165.1 of Synechococcus sp. BA-124 BA4. NCBI lineage: Bacteria > Bacillati > Cyanobacteriota > Cyanophyceae > Synechococcales > Synechococcaceae > Synechococcus > Synechococcus sp. BA-124 BA4. The sequence goes on from NZ_JAYGIA010000065.1 coordinate 68,083, forward strand.
GATCAAGCTGGAATCAGCCGGAGGCCATTGAGATGCTGATCTGCAAAGTTCTCAAGCCCCTGGTCTCCACCAACCGGATCCCCGAATTCGAGCACAAGCACCTGCAGGTCGTGCTGGATGGCAGTTCCCAGAAAGTGGCCGTCGATGCCGTGGGCTGCATCCCCGGCGACTGGGTGATCTGTGTGGGCAGCTCAGCAGCCCGTGAAGCCGCCGGCAGCAAGTCCTACCCCAGCGACCTCACCATCGTGGGGATCATCGACCACTGGGATCCAGATGCCGGAAAACCGGATCCGCCGCCGAGCGCTGGTGCAGCCTGATGGAAATCATGCAAGTCACCGGCTCTCTGGTCTGCAGCCAACGGGTGGAAGGCCTTCTCCACTGGCAGCTGCGCATTCTGCGCTCCACCAAAGGCAAGTTGATGGTGGCCGTCGACCCGGTCGGTGCCGCACCCGGTAACTGGGTGTTCACCGCCAGCGGCTCCGCCGCCCGCTTCGCCACCGGCATCCCCGACACCCAGACCGACCTGACGATTGCTGGGATCATTGATCTCTGGGATCCAGACGGTTGATCCCTTCTCCCTCACCCTTCTCTCCCCCGTCCGCCCAGCTCGATCCATGGCCACACCCTCCTCCCGCCAACCTTCCTCCCGGCGCAGCAGCGCCAGCAGTGGTGTGAGCCGAGCTGTCAGCGCCAAGGCCCTTCCCGCCTCGGCCACCACCCCCACCCCCTCCCCTGCGGACAAACCCGTGGACCCGCCTCCAGCCCCAGGTCCATCCGCATCCAGTGGCAGCAGCCCTGCCGCCACCACCGCCCCGGCGGCCGCCAGCCCTCCGGCCAAGGCCAGCAGCAGCACCTCAGCAGCAGCCACCCGTGGCCGCTCCGGTGGTCTCACCCCTCCTTCCAATTCCTCCTCCTCCTCCAAAGCCATGGCTTCGACCCCGCACGGCATTGCTCTCGGCATGATCGAAACCCGCGGCCTCGTCCCCGCCATCGAGGCGGCTGACGCCATGACCAAGGCCGCCGAAGTGACGATGATCTCCCGTGAATTCGTGGGCGGCGGCTACGTGACCGTGATGGTCCGCGGTGAAACCGGTGCCGTCAATGCCGCGGTGCGCGCCGGGGCCGATGCCTGCGAGCGCGTCGGCGACGGACTGGTGGCTGCCCACATCATTGCCCGCCCCCACAGCGAGCTGGAACCGATCCTCGCGTTCAGTGGCGCTGAGCGCAGGAGCTGATGACCATGGAGACCGTTCACCCTCGGGTGCTGGGCTACCTGGGAAGGGCACTGAGCCTGGAACTCTCCGCGGTTCAGCAGTACATGACCCAGGCCTCCCTGCTCGCCCTCTGGGGCGATGACGGCTCCGCAGACCGGTTCCGCCAGGAAACGGTCGAGGAGATGCAACATGCCGAGCGCCTGGTGCAGCAGATGCTCCGCCTGGGTGTGGCTCCAGCCGCGTCCCAGCTGAAGCCGGTGAGCATCGCCCGCGATCTGCTCGGGTTGCTTCGCCTGAATATCCACCTGGAGGACGAACTGATCCGGCTCTACGCCGAGGCCAACCGCTTCTGCCTGCTGGTGAGTGACCAGGCCAATGCCCACTTCTTCCACGCCCTGTGGCAGGAGGAAGCCCAGCACGGAGAGGAGCTGGAGGCCTGGGTGCAGGATCTGACCGGACTGGAGCGGTCTCTGGCCTCCCAGCGCGTCACCTTCTGAGCGTGATCGGAACCCCGGCATTCCGGCGGTCAGTCAGGCCTGGCTGGGTCCTGCCTGAGTGATCTGCACGACGAAGCGTGCCGGAGTTGGATTCCGCCCGCGTCCTGACTTTGAATTGACCGCCACCTGAGCCCTGCTTTCCTTGCCCACGGCCCTTCCCCTGCCGATCCAGCTGGTCTGGCTGATCCCGCTCTATGGGTTCAGCGGCATGGTGCTGTCGCTGCCGTGGGCAGCGGGCTGGATCAAACGCAACGGGCCGCGACCGGCGGCTTACCTGAACCTGCTCGTCACGCTGGCGGCCGTGGCCCACGGCAGCTGGGTCCTCCAGCAGGTGTGGCAGCTCGGCCCCCAGCACCTGGAATTCGCCTGGTTTCGCGCTGCTGATCTGAACCTGCGCATCGGCTTCGACCTCTCGCTCACCAACCTGGCGGCGCTCGAACTGGTCACCGTCCTGAGCCTGCTCGGTCAGGTGTATGCGCTCGGCTACCTCGACAAGGAATGGTCGCTGGCACGCTTCTACGCCTTGGTGGGCTTCTTCGAAGGGGCCCTGGCGGGGGTTGTGCTCAGCAGCAGCCTGTTCATGAGCTATTTCCTGCTGGAGATGCTCACCCTCTCCACCTACCTGCTGGTGGGCTTCTGGTACGCCCAGCCCCTGGTGGTCACCGCCGCCCGCGATGCCTTCCTCACCAAGCGGGTGGGCGACGTGCTGCTGCTGATGGGCATGGTGGCCCTTTCGGCCTGGGCGGGCTCGATGGAGTTCGACGACCTGTACGCCTGGGCATCCGAAGCCCACGCCGGTGGTGCCCTCACGCCCCTGGCCGGCACCCTGCTGGGGCTTGGGCTGATCGCCGGACCGATGGGCAAGTGCGCCCAGTTCCCGATGCACCTCTGGCTCGATGAGGCGATGGAGGGGCCGAACCCGGCCTCGATCCTGCGTAACTCGGTGGTGGTCACCGCCGGCGCCCTGGTGCTGCTGAAGGTGATGCCGCTGCTGCGCTTCTCGCCCGTGGCGGTGACCGTGCTGCTGGTGGTGGGCACCATCAGCGCCCTCGCCGGCGCGCTGGTGGCGATCGCCCAGGTGGACATCAAGAGGGCCTTCTCCTACTCCACCACGTCCTATCTGGGTCTGGTGTTCATCGCCATCGCTCTGCAACAGCCGGCGATCGCCCTGCTGCTGCTGTTCGCCCACGGCCTGGCCAAGGCCCTCCTGTTCATGAGCGTGGGCAGCATCATCGCCACCACCAACTGCCAGGACCTCACCGAACTGGGAGGCCTCGGCTCACGCATGCCGGCCACCACCACGGCCTTCCTGGTGGGCGGCGCAGGCCTGGTGGGCCTGCTTCCCCTGGGCTGTTTCTGGTGTTTCGGGCTGATGGTCGACACCCTTGTTCACCAGGCACCGTTCTTCGCCGCCGTCTGTCTGCTCACCAACGGCCTGGCGGCCTTCAACCTCACCCGCGTGTACCGCCAGGTGTTCCTTGGCCCGCCGATGCCCAAAACCAAGCGTGCCCCCGAGGTGAACTGGCTGATGGCCCTGCCGATGGTGAGCCTCACGGTGCTGGTGGTTCTGATGCCGGCGCTGATGAGCCGGCTCGATCCGGTGCCGGGTCTGAGCTCCTTCTCGTTGACCACGGCCCTTGCCGTGACGGCCTCCGGCCTGGTCGGCGTGGCCGCTGGCGCCGTCGTTCAGCTGAACAAGCTCTGGTCGCGCTCGATGATCCAGCCGTTGCGGGTGCTTCAGGACCTGCTCGCCTTCGACTTCTACACCGAGCGCATCTACCGCGTCACGATCGTGGCTGCGGTGGCTGCGCTGGCGCGGCTCAGCGACTGGATCGACCGCACCCTGGTGAATGGTCTCGTCAACGGCATCGGCCGGCTCTCACTGGCCAGCGCCGAGGGACTGAAGCTGAGCGTTTCCGGCCAGCTGCAGACCTACGTGCTCACGGTCGTGATGGCGATCGTGCTGCTGCTCACATCCCTGCAGTGGCTGCAGCGATGAGGAAGCCACCATGCTGAGCCTGCTGCTGCTGATCCCCTTCGCCGGGGCCCTGGTGCTGGTGCTCTGGCCCGGCCAGCTCCCCCCGGGGAGGTTGCGGGCGATCGCGATCGTCATGCTGGCCCTGCAACTGGCCTGGAGCCTGGTGGTGCTGGCCCACTTCGATCCAGCCAGCAGCGGCATGCAGCTGCAGGAATCGCACCACTGGGTGGCCAGCATCGGGCTCGATTACAAGCTCGGCGTCGACGGCCTGTCGCTGCCGCTGGTGCTGATCAATGGCGCCCTGACGCTGGTCTCGGCGATCTGCACGCGCGACATCAGTCAGCGGCCGCGTGTCTATTTCGCCCTGCTGCTGTTGATCAGCGGCGCGGTCAACGGCGCTTTTCTGGCCGAGAACCTGCTGCTCTTCTTCCTCTTCTATGAGCTCGAACTGATCCCGCTCTGGTTGCTGATCGGCATCTGGGGAGGTGCCAACCGGGCCTACGCGGCCACCAAGTTCCTGATCTTCACGGCGGTCTCCGGGATGCTCATCCTGGGGGCCTTCCTGGGCCTGGCTCTGTTCACGGGCAGTGTGGATTTCAGTCTCACTCCGATCAGCAGCGAACAGCTGGCACTCGGCAGCCAGCTGGTGCTGCTGGGAGCGCTGCTGGTGGGCTTCGGCATCAAGGTGCCGCTCTTTCCCTTCCACAACTGGCTGCCTGATGCCCACACCCAGGCCTCCACACCGGTCTCGGTGCTGCTGGCTGGAGTGCTGCTGAAGCTGGGTACCTACGGCATGCTGCGGTTCTGCCTGGGACTCTTCCCGGAGGCCTGGGCGGTGCTGGCGCCGGGCCTGGCGATCTGGGCGGCGGTGTCGGTGCTGTTCGGATCGCTGGCGGCCATCGCCCAGAAGGACATGAAACGGATGGTGGCCTACAGCTCGGTGGGCCACATGGGCTACATCCTGCTGGCGGGGGCGGCGGCCACGCCTGTGGCGATCCTCGGGGCGGTGTTCCAGATGGTCAGCCATGGCCTGATTTCGGCGCTGCTGTTCCTGCTGGTGGGGATCGTGTACCGCAAGACCGGTACCCGCGATCTGACGGTGCTGCACGGCCTGCTCAACCCCGAGCGTGGGCTGCCGTTCACCGGTACGCTGATGATTCTGGCTGTGATGGCCAGCGCCGGCATGCCCGGCATGTCGGGGTTCATCTCCGAGTTCATGGTGTTCCGAGGCAGCATCACCGCCTACCCGCTCGCCACCCTGCTGGGCATGGTGGGCTCGGGTCTGACAGCGGTGTATTTCCTGCTGCTGGTGAACCGGGCTTTCTTCGGGCGACTGGCGATCACACCACCCGTAGATCCTGTGCTGCACCAGCGCCTTGATGTGCGCCTGGCGGGGGTGGCGCCGCGGGAAACGATTCCGGCCATGGGGCTGGCGGTGGCGGTGGTGGTGATCGGTCTGCTGCCGTCAGGCCTGGGCCGGTTGAGTGAGAGCACAAGCACGGCGATCGCCCAGCTGCCTGCCCTGGTGTCAGCCCTGCAGTCGTCGGTGCTGCAGCTCACGACCCTGCCGGGTGGGGGGCTGGGCTGATGCCGATCATCCCAGCCGAGCTTGTGTACAGCGGCGGCATGCCCAGCGCCGCCGAACTGGACGAGAAGCTGCTCGCCGGCGAGACCCTGCTGGCGAACACACCCGACCACCTGATCGAGGTGGTGGATGTACTCAAGAGCTACGGCGAGGTGCTCGATGCCTACAGCACCAACCTGATCTACCAGGCCGAGAAGCAGTTCCTGCTGCCCTTCCCGCTGTTCAAGTACCTCGATGGCCACAACAGCCCGACCAGGATCTGGCGCCACCTGAACCACGACAGGATCAACTTCGAGTACGCCGAATACTGCATGAAGGCGATGCTCTGGCATGGTACCGGCGGCCTTGATGCCTACCTGGATTCGGACGCCTTTGCCGAGAACTGCGCCGCGATCATCCGCCGCAAGACACGCCGTGATCCACTGCTGGCGGTGCTCCATCCCCTCTTTCCGGGCTTCCTGATCGAGCTGATCCGCGCAGCGGCCACCACCCACGCCCTCGGTCAGTTCTGGCGGGTGATGAGCGATCTGTTCCTCGATCTGGCCCGCGCCGAGAGCGATGGTCGCGTGGGCTCGATCGATGCCGTGGTGGAGTTCATCAAGGATGGCCTGGTGGCCGCCGCCGCCAACCCGATCACCTACGGCGTGGACGTGACCGGCGAGCACCTCTGGGTGCTGCCGCCGGAGGCCGGGCTCACCTTCCTGGTGGATGTGGCCGTGCCCTACGTGGAAGCGGTGTTCCTGCGGGGCATGCCGTTCCTGGGCACGGTGAGCTTCAACGCCCAGGCCCACCAGATCTCGCCGGATCAGGCCCAGTTCGCCTATGGCGCCCTCTACGCCGACCCACTGCCGAGCATGGGGGCGGGCATTCCGCCCAGCCTGCTGATGCAGGACATGTACCGCCACCTGCCGGAGCGGTTGCACAGCTGGTATCACCAGCGCACCCGGGGTGAGGGCGATGTGCGCGTGAAGATCTGCATGAGCTTCCAGAAGTCGATGTTCTGTGTGACCAATGCCGCCATCCGCGGCACCTTCCCCCATCAGCTCAGCAGCACCGATCCGGCCGAGCAGGCGGCCAACCGGGCCTATGCCGCCGCCTGGTCCAGTCGACTGGCTGTGGCCCGCACCGATTGCCTCGATCCCAGCAGCTGAGCCAGGGGCCGTACCCATCGTCTGATCTAGCCTCAACACATGGACCAGCCCTGGACGCCGCGCCCCAAACCCGAGCAGGCCGACCGGCTCGAGCGGCGCATCGAGTTCGAGGATTACGCCAGCAACCGCGCCTTCCTCGATCGCCTCAACGACTTCTGTGAGCAGCAGGGGCGCTTCCCCGATCTGAGCTTCGGGAGCACTTACGTGAACATCACGCTGCGGCCCGCCAACGACGACACCCCGATCGCCGCCGCCGATCACGACTTCGCCGCGGGCATCGATGACCTCCTCGCCTGATTCCATGGCTACCGAGGCCGAAGGCTCCGTGACGGAGAACCTCGATACCCCGGTGAACCTGGAGGCGGCCTATGAAGCCGCCAATGTTCAGGAGGTGCTCAACCAGCTCGATACCGAGCTGATCGGCCTGCGCCCGGTGAAGACCAGAATCCGTGAGATCGCCGCGCTGCTCGTGGTGGAGCGGGCCCGCAAGCAGGTGGGCCTGACCACGGCGGCCCCGAGCCTGCACATGTCGTTCACCGGCCGGCCGGGCACTGGCAAGACCACGGTGGCCGAGCGCATGTCCGAGATCCTGCACCGGCTGGGATACGTACGCAAGGGACATCTCGTCACCGCCACCCGTGATGATCTGGTGGGTCAGTACATCGGCCACACGGCGCCCAAGACCCGAGAAATGCTCAAGAAAGCGATGGGTGGGGTGCTGTTCATCGATGAAGCCTACTACCTCTACAAGCCCGAAAATGAACGGGATTATGGCGCCGAAGCCATCGAGATCCTGCTGCAGGTCATGGAGAATAATCGCGACGATCTGGTGGTCATTTTTGCAGGTTACAAGGATAAGATGGATATTTTTTACCAATCGAATCCAGGCCTCTCCTCACGGGTTGCCAACCACATCGACTTTCCTGATTATACCGCCGGTGAGCTGCTGGCCATCGCCCAACTGATCATGGCATCCGAGAGCTACCGCTTCGGCGAAGACGCCAAGGCCGCCTTCTACGAATACATCCAGCGGCGCATGCAGCTGCCCTTCTTCGCCAATGCCCGGTCGATCCGCAATGCCATCGACCGGGCGCGCATGCGTCAGGCCAACCGGCTGTTCAACCACATGGGGCGTGGCCTCACCAAGCTGGATCTGATCACGATCCAGGCCGAGGACATCACCGCCAGCCGAGTCTTCAAGGGGGAAGTCGAAGGTCTCGACCCCGGCCTGCCGCTGACCTGAAGGTCAGCGCCGGCGGCGGCTGTCGATCTGGAGCAGATCCCGCACCTGCTGCAACTGGCGGGCCAGGGAGGGATCGATCGCCAGCTTCTTCTCAATCTGCTCAACGGCGTACATCACGGTGCTGTGGTCCTTGCCGCCGAAGACATCACCGATGCGGGGGAGACTCAGGTCAGTGCTCTGACGCAGCAGGTACATGCCCACCTGACGCGCCTGGCTCACCGCCCGTTTGCGGCTGCTGCTGCGCATCTCCTCCCCGCTCACCCCGAACACCTCCGCCACCTTCTCCACCACCTGCTGGGGGGTGACCTGCACCTCGTTGCCCACCGGATCGAGCATCGGCGCCACCGATTCCACCGTCATCGGCAGACCGGTGATCGAGGCAAAGGCCACCGCCCGCGTCAGGGCACCCTCCAGTTCACGGATGTTTGATGTGAAGCGACCGGCCAGGTACTGGATCAGATCACGGGGGAGGGCCATGCGTTCCTGCTCAGCCTTCTTGTGCAGAATCGCCATGCGCGTCTCGAGATCAGGCGCCTGGATGTCAGCGATCAGTCCCATGGAGAAGCGGGAGATCAGCCGCTCCTGCAGCCGCGGAATCTGGCTGGGGGGGCGGTCGCTGGCGATCACGATCTGGCGGCCGGCCTCATGCAGGGCATTGAAGGTGTGGAAGAACTCTTCCTGGGTGTATTCCTTACCCTCGATGAACTGAATGTCGTCCACCAGAATGAGATCGGCGGCACGGTACCGGTCTCGGAACTTCTGCATGCCGTCCTTGCGGATGGCCTGGATCAGGTCGTTGGTGAAGGTTTCTGTGGACACATAGAAGACCCTGGCCTCCGGGTCGATCTCCAGGCGGTAATGACCGATCGCCTGCATCAGGTGGGTCTTACCCAGGCCGACGCCGCCGCAGAGGAAGAGCGGATTGAACTCCCGTCCGGGGGCCTCGGCCACCGCCAGGGCCGCCGCGTGGGCCATGCGGCTGTTCGGCCCCACCACGAAGCGGTTGAAGACGTAGCGGGGGTTGAGTCCCGGAGCCGGCCTGCGCGGCGTCTCGCCGCTGGCGGTGGG
>NZ_JAYGIA010000066.1:0-71943 GCF_034931165.1 Synechococcus sp. BA-124 BA4
GCTGAAGCCGAGCGCCGCCGCCTGGCCCAGCGCCAGCGGCGCAGCCTCACCCTCTCGCGCCTGCAGGGGGGCTCCCGCGACGTCGGCGACGGCGAACGCAGGCCCCTGCTGGAACGTGAACTGCAGCACAAGGTCAATGAGCTGAACCGGGCCATCGAAGACGTGCGTCGGCAGCTGGAGACCCTCAGCCCTGAATCCTGAGCCGCGGCAGCTCGCCTCGGTAGGTTGCTGGCGGTGCCACTGAAGGGTTCATGCTCCGTTCCGCCGCCATCACCGCAGGCGTTCAGCGTTCTCCCAACCGGGCCATGTTGCGGGCCGTGGGCTTCGGCGATGGTGATTTCAACAAGCCGATCATCGGCATCGCCAACGGCTACAGCACGATCACGCCCTGCAACATCGGCCTGAACGATCTGGCCCGTTGCGCCGAGGAGTCCGCCCGTCTGGCGGGGGCCATGCCTCAGATGTTCGGAACCATCACCGTCAGCGACGGCATCTCGATGGGCACCGAAGGGATGAAGTATTCCCTGGTGTCACGGGAGGTGATCGCCGACTCGATCGAAACCGCCTGCAACGCCCAGAGCATGGACGGCCTGCTGGCGATCGGCGGCTGTGACAAGAACATGCCCGGGGCGATGCTCGCCATGGCGCGCATGAACATCCCGGCGATCTTCGTGTACGGCGGCACGATCAAACCCGGCCGACTCGGCCCCTGCGACCTCACCGTGGTGAGTGCCTTCGAGGCGGTGGGTCAGTTCTCGGGCGGCCGCATCGATGAGGCGGAGCTGCTGGCGATCGAGAAGAACGCCTGCCCCGGCGCCGGCAGCTGCGGTGGCATGTTCACCGCCAACACGATGAGCTCGGCCTTCGAAGCCATGGGCCTGAGCCTGCCCGGCAGCTCCACCATGGCGGCCGAGGATCCGGAGAAGGCCGAAAGTGCTGCCCGCTCCGCCGAGGTGCTGGTGCGGGCCATCGAGGCGAACATCCGCCCCCGTGATCTGATCACCCGCGAGGCGATCGAGAATGCCATCAGCGTGATCATGGCGGTGGGAGGCTCCACCAACTCGGTGCTGCACCTGCTGGCGATCGCCCGCACTGCCGAGGTGCCGCTCACGATCGATGATTTCGAAACCATCCGGCAGCGGGTGCCGGTGATCTGCGATCTCAAGCCCAGCGGTCGCTACGTGACGGTGGATCTGCACCGGGCCGGAGGGATCCCCCAGGTGATGAAACTGCTGCTCGACGCCGGCCTGCTCCACGGTGACTGCCGCACCATCGAGGGCCTCACGCTCAAGGAGGTGCTCGCCGAGGTGCCCAGCGAGCCTCCTGCCGATCAGGAGGTGATCCGGCCCCTCTCCAATCCGCTCTATGCCAAGGGACACCTGGCGATCCTCAAGGGCAACCTGGCCGAGGAAGGGGCCGTCGCCAAGATCAGTGGCGTCAAGACCCCGGTGATCACCGGCCCGGCCAGGGTGTTCGAGAGCGAGGAGAGCGCCCTGGAGGCCATCCTCGCGGGTGGGGTTCGTGCCGGCGATGTTGTGGTGGTCCGCTATGAGGGCCCCGTGGGCGGACCCGGGATGCGCGAGATGCTCTCGCCTACCGCGGCGATCGTGGGGCAGGGCCTGGGAGAGTCGGTGGCGCTGATCACCGACGGCCGCTTCAGCGGGGGCTCCTACGGCCTGGTGGTGGGCCACGTGGCCCCCGAAGCCGCCGTGGGCGGCACCATTGCCCTGGTGCAGGAGGGGGACAGCATCACCGTCGACGCACACCAGCTGCTGATTCAGCTGAACGTGGAGCCGGCCGAGCTGGAACGGCGCCGCGCCGCCTGGGTGAAACCCGAGCCCCGCTACCGCACGGGTGTGCTGGGCAAGTACGCCCGTCTCGTGAGCAGCAGCAGCCTTGGGGCGGTCACCGATCAGGGCTGAGCAGGGCCCGCAGCCGCCGGGCCAGGGCCTCCAGCGCCGCACCGTCGGCAGGCCGCTCGCAGCGCTGGCCACTGTCACCATCCATCCAGACCGGGTGATGGCCTTGCCAGAGCATCGGTTGATCCGTTTGCTCAGGCCAGCTCAGCATCAGGTGGAGATCCCTTCCGCTGCGGTAGATCTCCAGCTCGATGTCGTTGCGCTCCGCCCGCTCACCATCCGCGCGGCGGCAGAGCAGCCGCAGGGTGCACTCCTCCTCCTCGCCCGACTCGGCTTCAGGGCCCGGCGAGATCAGCTCAGGTGCTCCGGAGCTGATCACCACCGCGTGGCGGTGGGGTTTCAAGCAGAGATCAGCTGCAGCCGCCACCCGCCTGAGCAGATCGTTGGGGCCGGGCCCATCAACGGCTTCGCTCAGGCTCTCCACCTCAGGGAACGGCCCGGATCGCCTCCACGCCCAGGCGCAGGGCACCGGCGCGGAAGCCGGGGTTGGGCCGGCCATCGTCGCCGAATTTCGAGTGCAGGATCTGCAGCCGGGTGATCCGGCTGGGATCGAAGCGCAGCAGCGGCAGGGTCATCGGCTGGGCCCGCACCGAGGCTTTCAGTTGCTCGAAGGGGATCTCCACCGTGGTGAGGCCCTCGGGGTTGGTGGCGAACTCGCTGACCCAGCGCAGCCCCCCCGGGATCAGCTCGGTGAGGCCGGCCACCCCATCGGCGCAGGCCACCGCCAGCTTGTAGCGCCGCCCGTCGCCGCGCAGATCGAGCTGGAGCGCCCGGTAGCCGCTCAGATCCAGGGGCGGTGAGAACAGCGGGGAGCGGCAGCTCACGAAGCCGCCCCCGGTTTCGATCACCTCCGCCTCCAGCACCAGCCCCGATGGCCCGCTGCGGCAGACGCCGCTGCTGCGTCCGCCCATGATGGTGTCGTTGAGCGCCAGCCAGCCGCTGAAGCCATCACCGCTCACCACCAGTAGGGGTGCCACCATCAGGGCCAGCTCGATCACTCCTCCAAGCCTGCCGCAGCGGCGGCATCGGCGAGGATCAACACAGGCTGGCGTGGACTCACCAGGCGGGCCGGCGTGCGCTCGGGTGATTCCTCGGGATCGAGCAGACGCCGCAGCGCCTGCTGTTTGCCTGCCCCACTCACCAGGAAGAGCACCTGGCGCGCGGCGCTCAGCACCGGTGCGGTGAGGGTGACCCGGGGAAGCCCTTTCCCTTCGCTCACCGTGGCCTCCCGGTCGATCACCGTGGTGGCTGGGGTGCCGGGAAACAGGGAGGCCGTGTGGCCGTCGTCCCCCAGACCCAGCAGCACCAGATCGAAGATCGGTGGGTCGCCCGGGCAGAGCCTGGCCACCGTGGCGGCGTAGGCCTCGGCGCTGGCTTCCGGGGTCTCCAGATCGGTGGGCACCGGCTGGAAGCGCGCCTCGGAGCCCGGGGCTTCCGCCAGCAGGGTCTGATGCAGCATCAGGGCGTTGCTGGAGGGGTCGTCGGCCGCCACCCAGCGTTCATCCCCAAGCAGCACATCCACCCGCTGCCAGGGCAGCCGCTCCCGTCCCAGCAGCCGGTAGGCGGCGGCGGGGGTGCCGCCACCCGCCAGGGCGATCTGGGCCCGGTCCCGCTGGGCCAGGGCCAGATCGATGCAGGCGGCGATGGTCTCGGCGGTGCGCCGGGCCAGCTCCTCAGCATCGGCGGCCACTTCGATCCGGTATCTGGCCGGTGGTTGGCTGCGCATCAGAGCCACTCGGTGTGGAAGCTGCCTTCGCGGTCCACCCTTTGGTAGGTGTGGGCGCCGAAGCAGTCGCGCATGGCCTGGAGCAGGTTCTGGGGCAGCCGCGCCGTGCGGTAGCTGTCGATGTAATCGAGGGTGCTGCTCAGGCAGGGCACGGGAATGCCCGCCAGGGCCGCACCCGCCACCACCTGTCGCAGGCCCGGCAGCCGTGCGTTCACCTGGTCGGCGAACCAGGGATCCATCATCAGATTGGCCAGATCCGGGTTGGCGTCGTAGGCGTTCTGGATCCGCTGCAGCAGCCTGGCACGAATGATGCAGCCCCCCTTCCAGATCTGGGCGATCGCCGAGAGGTTGAGGTTGTAGTCGTGCAGGCCGGAGGCCTCCACCATCAGGGCCATGCCCTGGGCGTAGCTGGCGATGCAGGCCAGCGTGATGGCATCGCGCAGGGCCGGCATGCCCTCGGCCGGATCGCCCAGCGCCACGGCCACCGCCTCCGGGCCGGGAATCACAGCGGCGGCCGCCTGGCGCTCCGCATGCAGGGAGCTCATCACCCGGCCGTTGAGGGCCGCGTAGATGGTGGGCACAGGCACCCCCATCTCCAGGGCGCTCACCACCGTCCACAGGCCGGTTCCCTTCTGGCCGGCCACATCGAGGATCTTCTCCACCAGATCCCCGCCATCCTCGGGATCGCGGGTGCGCAGGCAGACCTCGGTGATCTCCACCAGGTAGGAGGAGAGCTCCTCCAGCTGGTTCCAGCCGTCGAACACGTCGGCCATCGCCAGGCCATCCATGCCGGCGCTGCGCTTCATCAGGTCGTAGGCCTCCACCAGGATCTGCTCGATCCCGTACTCGATCCCGTTGTGGACGGTCTTGACGAAATGGCCGGCCCCGCCGGGGCCGATATAGGTGACGCAGGGCCCGTCCTCGACCTGGGCGGCCATCTTGCGCACCAGCCCCTCGATCGCGTCGTAGGCGGCCTTGGTGCCGCCGGGCATCATGCTCGGCCCCTCCAGGGCCCCCTTGGCGCCGCCGGAGACCCCCATGCCGATGTAGCCGAAGCTCTTGCTCTCCAGCTCCTTCACACGCCGCTCGGTATCGGTGTAGAGGGAATTGCCGCCGTCGATCAGCAGATCGCCGTCCTCCAGGAGAGGGGAGATCTGGGAGATCATGGCGTCGATCGGTTCGCCCGCCTTGATCATCATCAGGATGCGGCGGGGGCGTTCCAGAGCCCCGACGAACTCCTCGAGGGTGTGGGCCCCGATGATGTTCAGTCCGGCGGCCCGGCCATTCAGAAAGTCTTCGGTCTTGGCGTAGGTGCGGTTGAAGACGACGCTGGAGTACCCGTTGCGTTCAGCGTTGAGGACCAGGTTCTCGCCCATCACTCCGAGGCCGATCAGGCCGAAGTGTGCTTTGCTCATGAGAAGTTGGCGTGCAGGCCGTTCGGCCTTAGTGTGGCCTTGAGCCTGCCGGAACGCCGTTGACCCGGGCTCTGTGTCAGCAAGCGCTCAGATCGGCGGGGTGAGCCGTCGCTTCAGATCACGGTGCCGTCGGCGATGGTGGCGTTCTTCTCCACCACCACGATGCCGTTGCGGATGTAGAAGCCCAGCTCGGGGCGGTCGGCCTCCTCGATCCCGTCCTTGTTGACGATCGTGACGTTGCGCCCGATGCGGACATTCTTGTCGAGGATTGCCCGGCGCACGGTGGTGCCGCGGCCCACGCCAACAGGGATGCCGCCCCGTTCGCGCAGCACGGCCCGCTCCTCACTGGATTCGAAGAAGTCGGCCCCCATCACCAGGGTGTCCTGCAGGACGACCTCCCCTTCGATGCGGGAGCGCACTCCGAGCACGCAATGGTGAATGCTGCAGTTCTGGAGAAGTGATCCCTCACCGATGATCGACTGGGTGACCTGGGCATCCAGTAGTTTGCTGGGCGGCAGGTAGCGAGGCCTGGTGTAGATCGGGAACTTCTCGTCGTAGAAGGAGAAGGCCGGTTTCGGTTGGTCGGTCAGGGCCAGGTTGGCCTCATAGAAGGCCCCGATCGTGCCGATGTCCTCCCAGTAATCGTCGAAGAGGTAGGCCCTGAGATTGTCACCCTGGCCCAGGGCGGTGGGAATGATCTCCTTGCCGAAATCGGTGGAGCCGGGATTCTGCGCCAGCAGATCGAAGAGCGTGTCGCGGCTGAAGACGTAAATGCCCATCGAGGCCAGGTAGGGCCGGCGGGCGGCCTCGGCATCCGCCAGTCCCAGACGGGCGGTGTCCACTTTCATCGCCTCAAGGGCTGCACCCTTGGGTTTCTCGGAGAATTCACGGATGCGCCCGTCGACGTCGGTGCGCATCAGCCCGAACCCTTCGGCCTGCGCGGCATCCACCGGCAGGGCTCCCACCGTGAGGTCGGCGCCTGACTGGATGTGGTGATCCACGAAACGGCTGTAATCCATCCGGTACAGCTGATCGCCGGAGAGGATCAGGTATTGATCCACGTCCCATTCCTGAAACAGCCACTGGTATTTGCGCACGGCATCGGCGGTGCCTTCGAACCAGGTGGGGCTGTCGGGGGTCTGCTGGGCGGCCAGCACTTCGACGAACCCTTGCCCGAAGCCGGCGGAGAGGTTGTAGCTCTGCGTGAGGTGCCGGTTCAGGGAGGCACTGTTGAACTGCGTGAGCACGTAGATCTTGTTGATCCCCGAGTTGATGCAGTTGCTGATGGGGATATCGATCAGGCGATACTTGCCGGCCAGCGGTACAGCCGGCTTGGCCCGCATCTTGGTGAGGGGGTAGAGCCGGGTGCCGGCGCCTCCGCCGAGAATGATCGCCAGAACCCGCTTCATCACTGCCCTCCGAGACTGCTGCCGTCAGCGTGGGTGCACCGTACCGGATCGGGTGCCTCCAGAAGCCCGTACGCCAGGGCTGAACACAAAAACGTGGCGAGCCGCTGTAGCTCCGGCGACATCAGCTGTCCTCGTCCTCTCCGTCGAGGGCAAAGAGCTGATGCAGCACCTGCATCGCCTGGTGGCGCTGCTGGCGGGGCTGGGGTGCCCGAAGGTTGGTGACCGGGCTGTGCAGGATCTTGTTGATGATGCCCTTGCTCAGGGCCTCCACCACCTTGCGCTCCCGCACCGAGAGATCGGGACCCATCCGGCTGAGGGCCTTCTGCAGTTCCTGCTCGCGGATCTGTTCCAGCTGCTGGCGCAGGCGGTTGAGGGTGGGCACCGCCTCCAGTCCGTCCCACCATTCCAGGAACTGACGGGCCTCCTCCTGCAGCAGCCCTTCGGCCTCCACGGCGATGTCCCGGCGGGCCTCCTGGTTGCGGGTCACCACCTCCTGGAGATCGTCGACGTCGAAGGCGTCAACACCGACGAGCTGCTCCACGTCGGCGCTGATGTTGCGCGGCACACCGATGTCGATGAGCATCAGCGAGGAGCGACGGTTGAGGCCGCTGAGCCTGGCGGCGTCGATGATCGGCTCGTCCGCCGCGGTGCTGGTGAAGACCAGGGAACAGGTGCTCAGGCAGTGATCGAGGTCGCTCAGCGGGCGGCACTGGACGGGGAAATCAGGGAAATCGGCAGCCAGGGCCTCGGCACGTTCCGGCGTGCGATTGAGCAGCACCAGGCCGCGGCAGCCCTTGGCCTGAAGGTGCTGCAGCAGCAGACGGGCCATGCGCCCGGCCCCCACCACCGCCACCTGTTCCTGATCCAGTGGCACGAGCTCATCGAGGCCCCTGGCCTGGCCCACCTTGAGCTGGGCCAGCTCCACGGCGGCGGAGCTGATCGAGACAGCACCGGTGCCGAGGTTGGTTTCGCTGCGCACCCGTTTGCCGGTGCTCACCGCCTGGTTGAGCAGGCGGTTGAGAATCGGTCCGATCGAGCCGTGTTCCTGGCCCAGGCGCACCATCTTCTTCACCTGGGAGAGGATCTGACCCTCACCCAGCACGAGGCTGTCGAGGCCGGCGGCCACCCGCAACAGGTGCGCCACCGCCTCCTCGTGGTGGTAGGTGAACAGGTGGGGCGTGAGCTCCCCGAAGTCGAGCCCGGAGTGCTGGCTCAGGAAGGCACCCACGGCATGGATCCCCTGTTCGGGGCTGCGCAGCAGGGTGTAGATCTCGAGCCGGTTGCAGGTGCTGAGGATGGAAGCCTCGAGCACCTGGGAGTCCCCGCGCAGATTCTGGAGGGATTCCTCCATGGTCTGCTCGGGGATGCTCAGTCGCTCCCGGATCTCGACCGGAGCCGTGCGGTGGCTGAGGCCGACGACGGCGATGTGCATGGGAGGGTGCTCAGCGCAGGGCGACGCTCTTGGCGCCGGGCTTGATGTGGATCGTGTCGGTGAAGCGGGCCGTGGTGTCGAGGGAGCTGATGATCAGGCTGCTGGTGCGGGTGCAGTCTCGCTCGAACACCACACCCTTGAACAGCAGGCCCGGGGTGATCCCGCTGCCGGCGAAGACAACGTTCTCACCGGAAGCGAGCTCCTCGGCTTCATAGACCTTGTCGATGTCGGTGATGCCCATCGAGTTCAGCCGCTCGATGTTGCCTTCCTTGGTGTAGTCGGCCCACTCGCTGGTCTGGGCGATGGCGGGGTCATACACCAGCTGTCCCTGGAAGTGGCCGCCGAGGCAGCGCAGCGCCGCCGCGGAGATCACCCCCTCGGGGGCGGCGCCGATGCCCATCAGGCAGTGGGTGCCGGTGCCGGCGAAACCGCAGGCGATCGCTGCCTGCACGTCCCCGTCACTGATCGGCTTCACCCGGGCGCCGGTGGCCCGGATCTCGGCGATCAGATCCTTGTGGCGGGCGCGGTCCATCACAACGATCACCAGGTCGCTGGCGGGCATGCCCAGGCACTCGCTCAGGATGGCGATGTTCTCGGTGGCGCTCTTGCGGATGTCCACCTTGCCCTTGGCGGCCGGGGGCGCGGCCAGCTTCTTCATGTAGAAGTCGGGGGCGTTGAAGAGTCCGCCGCGGTCCGAGGCGGCGAGCACCGCCATCGAGCCGTCCTGGGCGTTGGCGCAGAGATTGGTGCCTTCGCAGGGATCCACGGCGAAATCGACACCGGGGCCTGTGCCGCTGCCCACTTCCTCGCCGATGTAGAGCATCGGGGCCTCATCCCGCTCACCCTCGCCGATCACGATCCGGCCCTGCATGGCGATGGAGCCCATGCGGGTGCGCATCGCCTCGACGGCGGCGGCATCGGCCTCATCTTTCTTCCCGAGTCCGGTGAGGTGGGCGGAGGCGATGGCGGCCTGCTCAACGACTTCGAGCAGTTCCTGAATGAGGGTGCGATCCACGACGGTCCGGCAGGGGGGAGAGAAGGCGTCAGCAGAAAGACAGGCAGACCAGCTGCGGCAAGGTCTTTCCGACAAGAAGCGGGCGTCACTGTATCAGCGCCTCGCGAGACCCCTCTCCACGCGTTCCTACAATCCATGGGCTCCCTCGCCCCCGGTGGCCCCAACCATGAGCACGAAGCCTCTGGTGATCGCCCCGTCGATCCTTTCCGCTGATTTTGCCCGCCTCGGTGACGAGGTGAGGGCCGTAGACGAGGCTGGAGCCGACTGGATCCATGTCGACGTCATGGATGGCCGATTCGTTCCCAACATCACCATCGGCCCGCTGATCGTCGAGGCCCTCCGCCCCGTCACCAGCAAGCCCCTCGATGTCCACCTCATGATCGTGGAGCCCGAGCGCTATGTGGGGGATTTCGCCAAGGCCGGCGCCGATCACATCTATGTGCAGGTGGAAGCCTGCCCGCACCTCCACCGCAACCTGGGTCAGATCAGGGACCTCGGCAAGAAGGCCGGAGCGGTGCTCAACCCCGGCACTCCGCTGGAAACCCTCGAATACTGCCTCGAGCTCTGTGATCTGGTGCTGATCATGAGCGTCAACCCCGGCTTCGGCGGCCAGAGCTTCATCCCCTCGGCGGTGGAGAAGGTGCGCCGCCTGCGCCGGATGTGCGACGAGCGCGGACTCGATCCCTGGATCGAGGTGGACGGGGGCCTCAAGGCCAACAACACCTGGCAGGTGGTGGAAGCCGGCGCCAACGCGATCGTGGCTGGTTCGGCCGTGTTCAATGCTCCCGACTACCGAGCGGCGATCGAGGGCATCCGCCACAGCCGCCGTCCTGAGGCCGTGCTGGTCTGAGCAGGGGTTCGGCACTCCGGAACGGGGACCGGGCTTCGGCCCGGCTTCCCGTCAGGCGCCCAGGAACCAGCCGTAGCTGTGCAGGCCGATGCCCAGAAGGTTGACGCCGATGTAGCAGACGACGATCACCACCAGGCCGGCGGCCGCCACCATGGCTGGTCGGCGTCCCTGCCAGCCCCGGCTCAGCCGGCTGTGCAGATAGGCGGCGTAGACCAGCCAGCAGATCAGGGCCCAGGTTTCCTTGGGATCCCAGCTCCACCAGCTGCCCCAGGCTTCATTCGCCCAGACGGCTCCGCTGACCAGGCCCACTGAGAGCAGCAGGAAGCCCACGGTGATCGTGCGGTAGCTGAGGCTGTCGAGTTGCTCGCTCACCCCGATCGAGATGCTGCTCAGGCGCAGCTCGCCCGCATCAACGGCGAGCTTGGCCTGGCGATAGCCTCCGCTGCCGATGGAGCTGCTGCGCAGTTGCAGGTCCTGGCCGCGATCGGTGACGAGCACCGCCACTGAGAGCAGCGATCCCACCAGGAGAGCGGCATAGCTCACCATGATCACGCTCACGTGCATCACCAGCCAGCTGGAGCGCAGAGCCGGCACCAGGGGGGAGGCCTCCTGCAGCCGGTCGGGCAGGGCGAAGCTGGCGAAGGCGAGGCAGCCCAGGCCCATGGGGGTGGCCGCAGCCGGCACCAGCGGACTGGCCCAGGATCGCTCCACCAGCAGCTGGGTGAGGGTGCAGGCCCAGGCCAGGAAGCAAAGGGATTCGTAGAGATTGCTGATCGGGAAGTGACCGGAGTCCCACCAGCGCAGGGTGAGCTGGGCCGTGAGGCTCAGATTGGCGGCCGCCACCAACAGACGGACCGG
Source organism: Synechococcus sp. BA-124 BA4 (assembly GCF_034931165.1). Taxonomy (NCBI): domain Bacteria; kingdom Bacillati; phylum Cyanobacteriota; class Cyanophyceae; order Synechococcales; family Synechococcaceae; genus Synechococcus; species Synechococcus sp. BA-124 BA4. Next base: position 10,625 of record NZ_JAYGIA010000066.1, read on the forward strand.
ACTGCTGGAGCGGCCGCCGCTGAGGCTCCAGAAGGCCAGGGGCAGCGCCACCAGCAGCAGCGCGAAGGCCAGCAGGCCGAGGGAGAGAACCGGATCGTTCACAGAAGCTCGCTCGGGGCGGGGCGGATCTGCCGACCAGTCTGCCTGCAGGCCCGGCTCAGCGGCTGGCCTGGCGTAACAGGAGCAGCCCGAGCATCAAGCCGATCAGCACCGGAGACCAGGCCGCCAGCAGTGGGCCGAGCGTGCCTTTCACCCCCAGCGAGCTGAAGATGAAGGACATCAGGTAATAGGAGAAGATCAGCAGCACGCTGATGCCGAACCCCTGGCTGCGGCTCGTGCGGGCATCGGGCCTGACCCCGAGGCTGCTGCCGATCAGGCCGAACACCAGGCAGATGGCCGGGAAGGCGAACTTCTCCTGGATGCGCACCCGCAACCGCCGTGCCTCCTTCTGATCCCCTGCTTCCCGCAGCAGAATCTCAGCACGCAGAGCCTCCGACACCGACATGCTGGCCGCATCCTTGGGCAGGGCCGCCAGCTTGAGGGGCCCCTGGTCGAGGGGGTAGAGATAACGATCGAACTTGGCTGAGGTGGTGGTTTCGCTGTCGCCCACCAGCACGATCTGTCCGTCGCGGAATTCCCACATTCCCGCCTCATCGTTCCAGGTGCCCTTTTTGGCCTTGAGAATCTGAGTTCCGCTGGGACGGCTGAAATCGAGGACCGTGACTTCCTCCATCTCTCCATCCTTGAATTGCCGTGAGTAAAACAGCTGGGAGAGGTAGCGTTCGCTGCCGGTCTCATCCAGCTTGCTGGGGCGACGGCTGAAGCGGGAATAGATGATGTTGCTGCCCTTCTCCGCCGCGATCGCTTTGCCCAGGGCCTGATTCAACGTGTTGGTCGCCTCAAGGTTGGCGCTGGGAACGATCAGGTCGTTGAACACGAAGGTGAGCAGGCTCATCAGCACCGCCACGACCAGGGCCGGCAGCACCATGCGCCAGGTGCTCACCCCCACGCTGCGCAGGGCGATCAGTTCGCTGTTGCTCGAGAGCGTGCTGTAGGCCAGCAGGGTGGCCATCAAGGTGGCCATCGGGAAGGACAGCACCAGGAAACCGGGCATCCGCAGGCCGAGCACCTGCAGGGCCGTGAGCAGCGGCAGACCTGATTCGGCCACTCGACGCACCAGCTCGAAGACCACTCCCACCGAAAGCGAGACCGCCGTGAAGGCAGCGATACCGAACAGAAGCGGACCCATCAGCTCGTTGGTGAGCCAGCGATCCATCAGGGGCAGCCGCTGCCAGGAGACCATGAACGGCCTGAGCACCCGTTGAACCGCCGGCTTGGTCTGTGTCTTGGTGGACGCGCTCACAACTGAAATCCCTCGCCCAGATAGTGACGTCTCACCAGGGGGTCGCCGGCCACCTCCGAGGAGGGGCCCGAGGCGAGAATGCTTCCCTCGGTGAGGATGTAGGCGCGATCGGTGATGGCCAGCGTCTCGCGAACGTTGTGGTCGGTGATCAGCAGGCCCATGCCCCGCTGGCGCAGGCTGCCGATCAGAGCCTGCAGATCGGCCACCGCCAGGGGATCGACACCCGCGAAGGGTTCATCCAGCAGAAGATAACGAGGCCCGTTGCTGCCCACGGCCAGGGCCCGAGCCACTTCACAGCGTCGGCGCTCTCCACCTGAGAGCTGGAAGCCCCGGCGGTGCTGGAACCGGCTGAGATGAAACTCCTCGATCAGCTCCTCCAACCGCTGGCGTCGCATCCGCAGCGGAGTCCCGCTCTGCTGCAGGGCCAGCTGCAGGTTCTCGCGGGCCGTGAGCTGGCGGAACACACTGGCCTCCTGAGGCAGGTAGCCGATGCCCAGCCGTGCTCGTTTGGGCATCGGCAGGCCCTCGACCCGGTGGCCGTCCAGAAGCACCTGACCCCTGTCGGGCCTGAGCAGACCCGTCACCAGGTTGAAGGTGGTGGTCTTGCCTGCACCGTTGGGTCCCAGCAGACCCACCACTTCTCCGGGTTCCAGCGCCAGGCTCACCTCCTTCACCAGGGGACGGCCGCCCAGGCTCAGAGTCACGCTCTCCAGGGAGAGACTCATCGAAGCGGCGGCGTGATGGGCTGGGGTTGGGCTCCCGGCGGCTGAACCTGGGGTGCGGTCTGGATCAAAAGTTTGCTGAACACCTGCTGCCCTTCCAGGGGCTGGGCCAGGGCCCGCTCCTGCTCCACCATGTAGGTGACCCGGTCGGCCCTCAACAGGTTGCCATCGTCCTGGATCACATCCACATCCCCGCTGAGAATGATCATCCCCTCCCGGGTGAAGTACTGAGCCTGGCGGGAGGTGGCCACCACCCGGCGGTCGGGATAAACGATCCGGACGTTGCCCGTGGCGGTGATGATGCCGGTGACGTTATCGGCCTGCTGGCGGTCGGATTCGATCGTGACCTGGCCGGTGGCGGGAGGGGTTGCCGGAGCTGCCGGCGCCTGATCCGCAGCCGGACCCACCTGATCACCGGGCTGGATCGTCTGGGCGTGGCCGTTGGCCGTTGCAGCCAGCATCAGGAGCATGGCTGCCAGGGCCGGCAGCACCGGATTTCGCCTAGGCCACAGGGGTGGTTCGGACATCTCGACGGGGCTCACCTGGACAGTGCTCACATCTCGGAGGCAGTGATGGGTCTTGAACCCGGTCTGGTCAGGCAATCTACGGGCCGATGCAGGAAGCCCAGCGCCCGGGCGGACGCTCAGGCCTGCGGCCGCAGGCCGGGAAGGGGCAGTCCTGATGGATCATCGCCTGCCTGCAGGCAGCGCAGGCGGGCGGAGCTGGTCTGGCGCAGGTGGTCGAGGTCGAGGCCGAGGGCCTCTGGACCGCAGCGGGCCAGACGGCCTACCCCTTCCCCCAGCAGGACAGTGGCGCCCCGCTGGTTGCCCCGCTCCAGATGGAGGTGGGCCACGGCGATCTGCAGCACCCCCTGGAGCACGGTCCGATCCGGACCCAGGGTTTCATGCCACAGCTCCTCGAGCCCGTCGTGGCAGGCGTACCACTGACCGGCGTTGAAGAGATCGACCGCCTGCCGGAAGCGGGGATCGTCCTCGAGAGCCTCGCTCAACGCTTGGCGGGCTTCTTCGCCGGCAGCTTGCGCAGCCGGATCGATTCCGGCGTCACCTCCAGCATCTCGTCGGGGCCGATGTATTCCAGTGCCCTCTCCAGGGTCATCTGGATCGGTGACTGAAGGGTGTCGAGCACCTCGGCACCGGCGGAGCGGATGTTGGTGACCTGCTTGGCCTTGCAGACGTTGAGTTCAAGGTCGGGCGGACGGTTGTGCTCGCCGACGATCATGCCCTTGTACACCTTGGTGCCAGGGGTGATGAAGAACTGGCCCCGGTCTTCGGCCCCCTTCAGGGCATAGAAGGTGGCAGTGCCTTCCTCGTAGGCGATCAGCACGCCATTGCGGCGCGCATCGAAATCGCCCTGCATCGGCCGGTACTCGAAGAAGGAATGGCTCATGATCCCCTCGCCCCGGGTGGCCCGCACGAACTCGCCGCGGAAGCCGATCAGGCCCCGAGCCGGAACGACGAACTCCAGCTGGGTTCGGCCATCACTGCCGGTCTCCATGTTCTGCATCTCACCCTTGCGCATGCCCAGCTTCTCGATGCAGCTGCCGACGGCGTCCTCGGGGACATCCATCACCAGGGTCTCCACCGGCTCGCAGGGGGTGCCATCGATGGTGCGGAAAATCACCTGGGGCTGCGACACCTGGAATTCGAAGCCTTCCCGTCGCATCGTCTCGATCAGAATGCCGAGGTGGAGTTCACCACGCCCACTCACGGCGAAGCGATCCGGGGAATCGGTGTCCTCGACCCGCAGGGCCACGTTGGTGAGCAGCTCCTTCTGCAGGCGGTCACGTAGCTGGCGGCTGGTGACGAACTTTCCTTCCTTGCCAGCGAAGGGGGAATCGTTGACCACGAAGGTCATCTGCAGGGTGGGTTCATCCACCCGGATCAGCGGCAGGGCTTCGGGGTGATCAGGGCAGGCGATGGTCTCACCGATGTTCACCTCATCGAAACCGGCCACGGCCACCAGATCACCGGCGCGGGCCTCGGCGATCTCCACCCGGGCGAGGCCTTCGAAGCCCAGCAGCTTGCTGATGCGGCCGCGCTTGATGCTGCCGTCGTCGCGGATGAGGGCGGCCGGCTGCCCAGCCTTGATCGTTCCGTTGTGGACCCGCCCGATCATGATCCGCCCGAGAAAATCGGAGTAGTCGAGCGTGGTGACCTGCAGCTGCAGCGGCTTGGCGGGATCTCCCACCGGCGGTGGCACGTGGCGCAGGATGGCGTCGAAGAGCGGCTTCATGGTGTCGCTCTCGGTGGCCATGTCGGGCTTGGCGTAACCCCCCATGCCGCTGCCGAAGAGATAGGGGAAGTCGCACTGGTCGTCGTCGGCGCCCAGCTCGAGGAACAGGTCGAGCACCTTGTCGACGGCCTGCTCAGGGTCCACCCGGGCCCGGTCGATCTTGTTGACGAACACGATCGGCCGCAGTCCCTGCTCGAGGGCCTTCTTGAGCACGAAGCGGGTCTGGGGCATCGGCCCCTCGTTGGCGTCGACGATCAGCAGCGCCCCGTCCACCATGCCGAGCACCCGCTCCACTTCACCGCCGAAATCGGCGTGGCCAGGGGTGTCGACGATGTTGATGCGGGTGCCGGCGTAGGTGACCGCCGTGTTCTTGGAGAGAATCGTGATGCCGCGCTCGCGCTCCAGGTCGTTGGAGTCCATGACGCAGGTGGGCACGGCCTCCCCTTCGCGGAAAATGCCCGATTGCTGAAGCAGGGCATCCACCAGAGTGGTCTTGCCGTGGTCCACGTGGGCAATGATCGCGATGTTGCGGATCGATGCGCTCTGATTGGCGCTCATACGGGATCTCTCGCTTAATCTTGTCGGCAGCAACCGAGACGGTTGCAACAATCCATCACCTTATCCCAGCACCACCTGGAAGGCTCGGGCTGAATCGGTTAAGGGACGTCCAGACCCCGGATCCCGACCAGTCAGCGTCATGATTCAGGCCAACGGGCCTGATCAACGCCCCAGTTGCCGGGCTGGTTCGAACAGGCGCAGGGCTTCCAGGGATCCCTCGTAGCGCCAGTGCCAGGGCTCGTAGCTCACCCCCTGGCTGTTGCCCCTTGGAAAGGACAGCTGGAAGTGGAAGCGGTTGGCATTGGCCTCGAGCCAGCGGAAGGCGGCGGTGCGGTCGAACCCCTCACTCAGATTGCTCTGGGGGCTGGCACCATCGCCCAGATCGACCGCATAGCCGGTGCTGTGCTCTGAAAAGCCGGGTGGAGCGCTCACCTGGGCCCGCTCCTGGGCGCTCTGGTTCCGCTCGGCTTTGACATCGAAGAAGAGCCCCTTCTGCAGCTCGATCGAGCGAAAGGCGCTCAGCAGACGCAGGTCGACGCCATCGGCGCTGGCGGAGCGCTGCATGGCCAGCAGGGCATCGGCGGCCTCAGGCCGAAGTTTCAGGCCGGGGGCCACCGCCTTCAGGTTGCCAGCGGCCGCTTCGGGGTAGGGGAAGTGACCCAGCAGGCGACCGTCGAGGGTCTGGCGCGCCTCAAGACCAGGTACCGGTGGGGGAGCCAGCCAGCGTCTCAGGGGCTGAAGGAACAGCAGCACCCCGCCGGCCGCCAGCACCAGCAGGACCGCGGTCGTGGTGGCCACCGGCTTGAGCAGGCCCCTGCGGCCACGGCCCTCGGGCAGGGAGCGGCGTGCCACCGGCAGGTCCTCGCGCTGTTCGCCGCGCTTCAGGCGCGGCGGCCTTCGCGGTGGCACGCAACCTCGTAACAAACTTCGTCACAATCGTAGATGTCAGCCCTGGCCTGATCAACATCGAGCTGGGCGTGGGTGTTAGCTTCGCGCCCAAGGATCATTCCAGCGGAGCAGGTTTCAAGATGTTGCGAGTCGCAGTGGTGGGTGGCGGCCCGAGCGGTTCCTGCGCAGCCGAAGTGCTAGCGAAAGCAGGAATAGAAACCTGGCTCTTCGAGCGAAAGCTTGACAATGCCAAGCCTTGTGGTGGTGCCATTCCACTCTGCATGGTCGAAGAATTCGATCTGCCCGAGTCGATCATCGACCGCAAGGTTCGCAACATGCGCATGATCTCCCCCTCCAATCGTGAGGTGGATATCCATCTTGAAAACGAAAATGAATACATCGGCATGTGCCGCCGGGAGATTCTTGATGGATTCCTGCGCAATCGCGCCGCTGAGCACGGGGCCCATCTGATCAATGGACTGGTTCAGTCGATCGACACCGGTTCGGCCCGCCAGGGTCCCTACACCCTCCACTACGCCGACTACTCCGGCGGTGGCCCCACCGGCGAGATCAAGAGCCTCGAAGTGGATCTGATCGTGGGTGCCGATGGTGCCAACAGCCGCGTGGCCAAGGCCATGGACGCTGGTGACTACAACGTGGCCATCGCCTTCCAGGAGCGCATCCGCCTGCCCAAGGAGGAGATGAGCTACTACGAGGATCTCGCCGAGATGTATGTCGGCACCGACGTCTCCCCCGACTTCTATGCCTGGGTCTTCCCCAAGTACGACCATGTCGCCGTGGGGACTGGAACGATGCAGAAGAACCAGGCGCTGATCAAGAGCCTGCAGAAGGGCATCCGCAAGCGGGCGAGTGCCAGGCTGCTGCGCGGCGAAGTGATCAAGGTGGAGGCGCACCCGATTCCCGAGCATCCCAGGCCCCGTCGTGTCGTGGGACGCATGGCCCTTGTGGGGGATGCCGCTGGCTACGTCACCAAGAGTTCAGGAGAGGGGATCTACTTCGCTGCCAAGAGCGGCCGGATGTGCGCCGAGCAGATCGTTGCCGCCAGTGCATCCGGAGCGAAGATCCCCACGGAAGCGGATCTCAAGGTCTACATCCGCAAGTGGGACAAGCAGTACGGCGCCACCTACAAGGTGCTGGAGATCCTCCAGAACATCTTCTATCGCAACGACGCGGCCCGCGAAGCCTTCGTCGAGATGTGCGACGACAAGGACGTGCAGCGTCTCACCTTCGACAGCTATCTCTACAAGCGGGTGGTGATGATGAATCCCTGGCAGCAGATCAAGCTCACCCTGCTCACCCTCGGTGCCGTGCTGCGCGGCAATGCCCTGGCTCCTCAGTCGTACAAGCCTGTGCCCAGCGTGGTCCGCAGCCCGGAGGAAATGGAAGCCTGGCTGGCCACCCTGGCCCAGGAAGCGGAGCAGCAGCAGGGCGTGGGCAAAGCCAGGCGGGAGCCCAAGGCCATGTCCGTGGTTGCCGACCCTCAGCAGAGCCAGGAGCGGGAACCCGTGCTGGCGGCCAAGGGCTGAGGCGGGTGGCCGGTCCCGCCCGGCCCCTCAGCCGCTGAGCTGGCTGAAATCGGCCAGCACGACGGCCTGATTGCGCAACACCGCCAGCAGGTTCAGCCGGTTGCGGCGCACGGCCGGGTCGTCGCACATCACCATCACACTGCTGGCGCCGTCGAAGAAGGCGGAGAGGGCTTCGGCTCCCTCCGCCAACTTGCTGGCCAGCTGGCGGTAGCGGCTTTCGCCGTCAGGTAGCGAGAGGATCGGCTCCAGCTCCTGCAGCACCTGCAACATGCCGGCTTCGCTGGGGGAGCTGAACAGGGCCGGGTCCACCACATCCGCTGGGCTGAGCACATCGGCCGGCAGGTCTCCCTTCACCGCCAGGCGTGCCGCCCGCTGCACCACGGCCTGAACCGGTGCCAGCTGGCCGTCACCACGGAGCTGGGCCAGCAGGGCCACCCGCTTGCGCCCGTCGATCGGATCGCCCAGCAGCCGCTCGGCGGGCACCCCATCGCCGACCACGGCCTGGACCAGGTCGGCATCGAAGCCTTCCTCATCGAGCAGGGAGATCATGCGCTGGCGCAGAGCTTCCACCAGCTCGCCCGCGAGTGCGGGGGCATCGAGCCGCAGGTCGGGCAACAGCTCGGCCCAGTGGGCGCTGGCCTGCTGCAGCAGCATGGTCAGATCCGGAGACCAGCCCCGCTCCCAGAGGATCTGCAACAGGCCGTTGCCCGCCCGGCGCAGGGCGTAGGGATCCGAGGAGCCGCTGGGCCGCTCCCCCTTGGCATAGATGCTCAGCAGCAGCTCCAGCCGCTCGGCCAGGGCCACCACCGCGCCTGCGTCGGAGCTCGGCGGCAGATCACCGGCTCCCCGCGGCAGATAGTGCTCGAGCACAGCCAGGGCCACGTCCCTCGATTCTCCCTCTGCCAGGGCGTACTTGGCCCCCATCACTCCTTGCAGTTCCGGGAATTCCCCCACCATCTGACTGACCAGATCGTGCTTGCACAGGTGCGCGGCCCTCAGGGCCGCCTCCTGGTGCTCCCGCGTCAGCGGGAGATGCTGCAGGAGCAGTTCACTCAACCAGAGCAGGCGATCACTGCGGTCGAGCAGGCTGCCGAGCCCTTCCGCAAAGGTGACGCTGGCGAGCCGCTGCCGTCGCTGCTCGCAGCTGACGGCGCGGTCGGCCTCGAGAAAGAACTCGGCATCAGCCAGGCGGGCCTTGAGCACCCGCTCGTTTCCCCGCCGCACCGTGGCGGCCGCCTCCGGCAGGCCGTTGCCGATGCAGAGGAATCGAGGCAGGAGGCTGGCCTGGGCCGAGAGGGCGAGGGGATCCTCCACCGCGTCCAGGCGGCGCAGGGGCACGTAGCGCTGGTGGCTGCGCATCACCGTGCTCAGGACCTCCGGCGGCAGGTCGAGGAAACGCTGCTCCACCGACCCCTCGATCAGACTGGGGCTCTCCACCAGATCCACCAGTTCCTCGAAGAGCTCCTCGGGAAGATCAGGGTGCGCCTGGGCGGCGCCGGCGGCCTCGAGCACCTGCTGGCGGATCCAGTCCGCCCGCTGCTGCCGTTCCACCAGCACACCGGCTTCGGCCAGCAGGTCGCTGTGGCGGCCGGCGTCGGCAATGGCCAGGCTCTGCTCCGAGAGACGGTGACCACGGCTGATCCGGCCGCTGCTGATCAGTGGATCACTGCCCTCCAGCTCCAGGGGAATCACCTGTTGATCGAGCAGGGCCACCAGCCAGCGGATGGGGCGGCTGAAGCGCAGGTCCCCCTCGCCCCAACGCATGAAGCGTCGTCCCTGCAGGGCCGTGATCCAGACCGGAATGCGTTCGGCCAGCACGTCTGTGCTGGGGCGGCCCGGCTGCAGGATGCGGGCGAAGACGAACGGACCCTTGGGGGTGTCCCGCAGCTCCAGGCTGGCCGGATCGACGCCGCAGCGCTTGGCGAAACCGATGGCGGCCTGGCCCGGTTGCCCGTCCACAAAGGCCTGGTCACCCGGGGGGCCCTTGCGCTCTTCGGCCAGATCCTCCTGGCTCGGCGGCAGATCGGCGACGCGCACCACCAGGCGCCGCGGGGTGCTGGTGGCCTCCACCAGGCCATGGGGCAGGCGCTGGGCGGCCAGGTCGTGTCGCACCTGCCGCTCCAGTTGAGGCAGGGCCAGGAGCGCGAAATCGGCCGGAAGTTCTTCGGTTCCGATTTCCAGCAGGAACGTGGCCACTCGCACAGCTCAGCAGCCTGCGACTGTATTGAAAGCCCGTCAGCCTCACCCTGCTTCGCTACCTTCGAGAGACGCTCGTGCCTTTGTCGTGACCCTCACCCCCGAACGTCATCTCAAGTCGTCGGGGTCCGGCCACACCAGGGTTGAAACCGATTCTGTGGACGCTGCCTCTCGATCCTCTCCCTCCGTCAACGGCGGAGTGCCTGAAGGGTCAGGCACAGCCGTCAAGCCACCCAGCAAATTCGAGCGCCTGAAGGCCGCCAGCGACTACCTCAAGGAGCCCCTGGCCACTGAACTGGAGAACGACAGACCCTTCTTCACCGATGGGGCCGTTCAGATCCTGAAATTCCACGGCAGTTACCAGCAGGACAACCGCGACAATCGCCAGAAGGGCCAGGAGAAGGACTGGCAGATGATGCTGCGGCTGCGCAGCCCGGCTGGCCGCATTCCGGTCCCTCTGTACCTGGCGATGGATGATCTCGCTGATCGCCTCGGTAACGGCACCCTGCGGCTCACCACCCGTCAGGCCTTCCAGATGCATGGCATCGCCAAGGCCGACATCCGTGAGGTGATCGGCACGATCGTGCGCTCGATGGGCTCCACCCTCGCGGCCTGTGGTGACATCAACCGCAACGTGATGGCCCCGGCCGCGCCCTTCGAGAAGGGGGGCTATCCCGCCGCCAGGCGTCTGGCCGATGAGATCGCCGACCTGATCGCCCCGCTGGCGGCCGAGGGGTCGTATCTGGATCTCTGGGTGGATGGCGATCACAGCTACCGCTTCAAGCCCGCTGCGGCCGTCAGGCGCGCCCGCCAGCGGCAGGTTCAGGGGGCCGGATTCAGCGGGGACCCCAATGAACCGCTTTACGGAGGCACCTACCTTCCCCGCAAGTTCAAGGTGGCCGTCACCGTTCCGGGCGATAACTCGGTGGATCTGCTCACCCAGGACATCGGCTTGGTGGCCTTCACCGATCCCTCCGGACGCCTGCGCGGCTGCAACGTCTACGTGGGCGGTGGCATGGGCCGCACCCACAACAAGGAGGACACCTTCGCCCGCACCGCCGATCCCCTCGGCTACGTGGCGGCCGAGCATGTGCTCGATCTGGTGCAGGCCATCGTGGCCCTCCAGCGCGACCACGGCGACCGGGAGCAGCGTCGCCATGCCCGCATGAAGTATCTGATCCACGACCGCGGGGTCGACTGGTTCCGACAGGAACTCGGCCGTTACCTCGAGGCACCGATCAAGCCCCTGCGGCCGGAACCCAAGCCTCGCCTGGACGACTACCTGGGTTGGCACCGCCAGAACCGTGGTCTCTGGTTCGTGGGCCTGCCCCTGCTCTGCGGCCGTCTGGAGGGTGAGCGCAAGCGCGGCCTGCGGCGCCTGGTCGAGACCTACCAGCTGGAGGTGCGGCTCACTCCCAACCAGGACCTGCTGCTCTGCTCGATCGGCACCTCCCAGCGCAGCAGCGTGAAGGAGGCCCTGGCCGCCCTGGGCTTCGAGGCGCCGGAAGCGCCGTCGTTGCTGTCGCGCCACGCCATCGCCTGTCCGGCGCTGCCCACCTGCGGCCTGGCGATCACCGAATCGGAGCGGATCCTGCCGGCTGTGCTCGAACGCCTGGAGACTCTGCTGCGGCGGCTCGGCATCGAGCGTCCACTGCTGGTGCGCATGACGGGCTGTCCGAATGGCTGCGCCAGGCCCTACATGGCCGAAGTCGGACTGGTGGGCAGTGGCGTGGAGCAGTATCAGCTCTGGCTGGGCGGCACGCCGAACCTCACCCAGCTGGCGGTTCCCTACCTGGAGCGCATGCCCCTGGCCGAGCTGGAGGTCACCCTGGAGCCACTGCTGCTGCTCTGGAAGAGCACGGGCGGCCGTCAGAGTTTCGGCCAGTTCGTCTCCGGCCTCGGCACCGAGCGGATTCAGGCGCTGCTCCCCGTCGAGAGCTGATGACGCCTCTCCTGCGGACCGGACCTGCGTCCCTGCTGGTGGGTACTGCCAGCCTGCTCCTGGGGGCGATCAGCCCCTGGGGCCCACCGCTCGCGGCCCGCACGATGCCTCCACCGCCGAAAACTCCCGTCAGGATCTATCAACCCGATGGTGACACCTGCAAGGGGGAGCACCTGCTCAAGGCGTACCGGAACCAGCTGCTGCAATTTGCGAATCAACCCCCTGAGGTGCTGCAACGTCTGCGTCAGATGCAGCTGGAGCTGGGGGAGGCCAGTCTGAAACGCTGCGCCAACGAGAACCGGATCAGCCGGGAGGAAGCTGACCGCATCTGGAGGGAGCTGCAGAGTCAGCCCCTGCCGGGATCCCAGCCGCCATAGATCGCGGCGGCTGCTCCCTGCCGCCAGGCCCAGAGCTGATCCCCGTGGCTGAAGTGCCACCATTCATTGGGGTGCTGGGCGAATCCGGCAGCCGCCATCACCTCGCGCAGCAGACTGCGGCGCCGGTGCCACTGGAGCTCGAGCACTCCTGTCCCCCCGTGGCCATCCAGGCGTTCGGATCGCCTCGACGGGTCGTAGTGATCGGGCTCCGAGACAGCTCCGATCGCATCGATCTCGCCGCCCAGATCGAGCGGTTCGCCGTCTGAGGTCGCCAGGGTCAGATCCACGGCCCCTCCGGTGCTGTGGGGAGGTGGTGTCGCTGGATCCAGGCTGGGGGGGGCCCAGAAGCGGCCCACGTCCGCCGTCACGGCTTCCAGTTCGGGCCCGCTCCGGTGACGGTCCACCCCACGCCGGCGGCATTCGCTCGCGATCGTGTGATCCACCATGAACTGCTGCACCCGCACGGGCCGCCAGCCGTCGAAGATCGCCAGGCGCCAGTCGCTGTGATGGCGTTGCAGCTCGCCCTGGGCCACCAGCAGCCGTTCCACCACACCGCTGCGCAGCTGGAACGGGCTGCAGCCTTCGCCGTAGGGCGCCCCCAGTGACGCGTAGGGGTGGGGCTCGAGGCGCATCAACTCCAGGGGGAGGGGAATCAGCGGTTCGGCCGTGTCGTGGATGGGAATCGGACTCCAGGGTCTGAGCGGGCTGGGGCTCACACGCAGGGATGGCGGGGACGGTTCAATTCAAGCTGCCGGTCTCCACCAGCCGTTGCCGCTGCTCGTGCAGCGCCTGGCGCAGGCGCGGGTGGCGCTCCAGATCGGGGTCGAGCTCCAGAAGTCGCCTCGCCAGTGTCCTGGCCTGATCGAGCACGTCCCCATCGTCACTGAGGCTGGCGAGGGCCAGGTCGGGCAGGCCCGACTGGCGCGTTCCCAGCACCTGGCCCGGTCCCCGCAGCTGCAGATCCATCTCGGCGATCTCGAAGCCGTCGCTGGAGCGCACCAGCAGCTCCAGCCGCTGCTGGGCCGGCCCCCCCTTGCCATCGTTGATCAGCAGGCAGTGGGAGGCGGCCGCCCCGCGGCCCACACGGCCCCGCAGCTGATGCAGCTGCGCCAGGCCGAAGCGCTCGGCATGCTCGATCACCATCACGCTGGCTTCCGGCACGTCGACCCCCACCTCCACCACGGTGGTGGAGACCAGCACATCACAGTGCCCGCCCGCGAAGGCGTTGATCGCTTCCTGCTTGCGAGGGCTCGGCATGCGCCCATGCAGCAGGCCCACGCGCAGATCCGGGAAGATCTCCTCCTGCAACTGCTGGTGGACGGCCACCGCCGATCGCAGGTCCAGGGTCTCCGACTCCTCCACAAGGGGGAGAACCACATAGGCCCGCTGGCCCCGGGCCACCTCCTCGCGGATCAGCTCGTAGGCCTCCTGGCGCTGACCACCACGCAGCAGGCGTGTGCGGATGGGGGTGCGGCCCGGTGGCAGGCCGTCGATCTGACTCACATCCAGGTCGCCGTGCACGGAGAGAGCCAGGGTGCGCGGGATCGGTGTGGCGGTCATGGTCAGCAGGTGCGGCTGCAGCCCCTTACCCATCAGCCGGTCGCGCTGGCGCACGCCGAAGCGATGCTGCTCATCCACCACCACCAGCCCCAGGCGGGCGAAGGTCACCGGATCCTCCAGCAGGGCATGGGTGCCCACCAGCAGCTGCAGCTGGCCGTTGGCCAGATCCTGGAGCAGCTGCCGCCGCCGCCCCGCCGGGGTGGATCCCGTCAGCAGCGCCGTGCTCACGTGCAGCTGGCTCAGCCACTCCCCCAGCTTGCGGGCATGCTGCTCGGCCAGCACTTCCGTGGGGGCCATCAGAGCCCCCTGGCAACCGGCTTCGATGGCCACCAGCAGGGCCGCGACGGCTACCACGGTCTTGCCGCTGCCCACATCCCCCTGAAGAAGCCGGGCCATCGGCCGTTCCTCCTCCAGATCGGCCTGAATGTCGGCCAGCACCCGCCGCTGGGCCTCCGTGAGCTGGAAGGGCAGCAAGTCGAGAAAGGAGGCCATCAGGCTGCTCTGCCCCCTCGGCAACCTCAGGGGCCGGGCCGGCCGCCGCGCGAGCTGAGCACGCCGTTGCAGCAGGTTGAGCTGAAGCAGCAGGAATTCATCGAACACGAGCCGATGACGGCTGGCCCTGAGGTCGTCACGGTCGGCAGGATCGTGCAGCCCGCGCCAGGCGGCCGCCCGATCCAGCAGTCCTTCCTGCCGCAGCAGAGCCGCCGGCAGGGGATCATCCCAGCGGGCGGCGGCGGTCAGCACCGTCTGGATGGCCTGGCGCAGGCGTTCGGCGCCCAGCCCTTCGGTGAGGGCATAGACCGGCACGAGCCGTCCGATCTGGCCTGAGCGCACCGGAGACTTGGGCGACTCGAGCACCTCCAGCAGGGGATCCTGCAGGGTGGGGCCGTAGGGGGTCTGGCGCACCAGGCCACTGGCGGCCACGCTGCAGCCGGGCGGGAACTGCCGTTGCTGGGCCTTGAGCCAACCTGGTGAGCTGAAGCGCCTGCCTGCGAAGAACTTGTTCACCCGCAGCCGTCCGGTGCTGTCGCTGAGCTGCAGGTCCAGGATTGCCAGCCGGGGGTTGCGCGGGCTGGCGAAGGCATGGGAGCGCTGCACCGTGGCCACGATCGTGGCCGTGCTGCCCGGCACCAGCTCCCGGATGCGGACCAGATTCGCGTAGTCGAGGTAGTCGCGGGGGTAGTGGCACACCAGGTCGCGGGCCAGCAGCAAGCCGAGGCTCGCCAGCCGTGCGGCGGTCTTCGGACCGATCCCAGGCACCTCGGAGAGGGGTGTGTCGGGTTGAATGGGGCCGGCCGCCCTGCGGGCTCCGGACCTGCCGTCGACGGAGGCCGCAGGGCGGGGCGCCAGCGTCAGCCGTGGTGGCCCTGGCGGCCGGGGAGGATCCAGGGTCTGGCGCAGGCTGTGGAGCCGTTCCCGGCAGCGCCGCAGCAGCGACTGGCGCTGGGCCAGGGGCAACGCGTCGTAGCGGGCGAAGGACTCGGCCAGGTCGATCAGACCTGGCGCCGCTTCAGGCAGCCGGCGGATCAGGTCGTCGGGGGGGTGGCGACACTGGCGCTCCAGGAAGAGGCTGAACCGTTCCCGGCGGCCCTGCAGGTTTTCGAACCCGCGTTCCACCTCCAGCTGCAGGGCCTGTTGCAGGGTGGTGATCCAGCGGCCATGGTCCGAGCTGGCCCCGGCGCCGGGAGCGGGCCGATCCTCCGCCGGCTTCAGGCCGGGCTCTCGGGGGTGGATTGGCTGTCCTGCATCCACTGCTGTTCCGCTTCCAGAGCCCGGGCCCGCCGTTGCCAGTGGCGGTACTGCTGAGCCATTTTGCGCACGCTGGCGCGGCGCTGCTCCAGGCGCTTGCGGCAGGTGCGCAGGCGGGGTTGTTCGTATTCGAGATCGCTGGTGCGCAACAGCACACCCAGGGCCTCGACCCGAACAGGTGTTTCGGGGGTGCCGAAGGGCAGGTGGATCCGCAGCAGGTTCGCCGGAGCGGGGAGGGCTTCGAGGTCTCCCTGGAGCACGGCATCGAGCAGAGACAGCGGCAGCAGACTTCGGGTGAGCCCCAGCTTGATCAGGTCGAGATTGATGGCATGCGAGAGATTGCGCAGGCGCCTCTGCAGGGCAAGGTCGAGTGCCTGCCACCACTCCAGCAGCTCCAGGGGCTGCCGAGGCACCAGGGGCTGATCAGCCTCGGCCTCAGCGGAGCCATGGGGGAGAGGTCCCGCTGAGGTGTCGGGGGAGGAGAGGCCTGTCACGCGAATCTGGGAGCGCCGGTCCAGGGGAACGGCCATCGCCAGCAGGGCCCTCAGGATGTCGGTGGGATCCTCCGCTTCCGCGTCGTCGTCCTCCAGGTCCTCGAGCTCATCCAGTTCAGACTCCTCATCGAGGTTGTCGTCCCCGTCGTCGTCTGCACTGTCCACGTCGAGGTCTCCGTCGTCGTCCCCGTCGTCGCGTTCGTCGCCGTCCATCAGCTTCCGCGCGGGGTCATCCACCAGGCCGCCGAGGCCGGCCAGGGTCGGAATGCCTGCGGAGAACAGCTCAGCGGAGAGAGGGAGGTTCAGATCCAGCCGGATCGAGCCCTCGGCTTCCTCGCGTTCGTCCCCGTCATCCTCGCCGTCGTCTTCGGCAGCCCCGGCGGACAACCTCGCCAGGGCCCGGGCCAGACGACGCTGGTCCTGCTGACCCTGGCGCCTCTGCTCGTTCTGGACCTGGCGTGCCAGCACCAGCAACTGCTCCAGGGTCAGCAGGCAGCCGCAGCGCTGCACCAGTTCTGCCAGACGGCGGGGCAGCTCCTGGCGCTGGCGATCGTTGAGATGCTGGTAGCGCTCCGGCACCACCTGGGTGGCCACATGAAAGACGGCCTGCTGGACGCCGTCCAGCAGGCCGTCGCGCAACACCTGCAGGTAGAGGGCCAGGTCGTGATACAGCTCACGGTGACCCTCTCCCAGACGCAGTCGGATCCGCTCCAGGTGCCCGTGGGCTTCTGACAACGCGGTGGCGTTGGTCTCCAATCGGCTGAGGCGGAGGGACGGAAGGGGAACGCCAGCGGCGCTCAGGCCGCCTTGCCGGTGATGGCGGCCACCTCGGCGGCGAAGTCGGTCTGCTCCACCTCGATGCCCTCACCGAGGGTGTAACGGGTGAAGCGACGCACCTGGATGTTCTCGCCGATCTTGCCGGCCACCTGCTTGACCAGTTCAGCCACGGTGATGGAGCTGTCCTTGATGAAGGGCTGCTCCAGCAGCGCCAGTTCCTTGAGGCGCTTGCCGATGCGGCCTTCGACGATCTTCTCCTTCATCTTGTCGGGCTTGCCGGCCAGGTCGTCACGACCCATCTCGATCTGCTTCTCGCGATCGGCGACAGCGGCGGGGATCTCCTCGGTGCTCACGTATTCGACGTTGGGGCAGGCGGCGATCTGCATCGCCACGTTGCGCAGCAGCTCCTGGAAGACATCGCCGCGAGCGACGAAATCGGTTTCGCAGTTCACCTCCACCAGCACACCCACCCGTGCACCGGTGTGGATGTAACTGCCGATGGCGCCCTCGGCGGCGGTGCGGCCGGCTTTCTTCTCGGCGGTGGCGATGCCCTTCTGGCGAAGCCACTCGGCGGCCTTGCCCATGTCGCCGGCGGATTCCGCCAGCGCCTTTTTGCAATCCATCATGCCGGCGCCGGTTTTCTCGCGCAGTTCCTTGACGAGCTTCGCCGAGATCTCAGCCATGGGAGGGGAAAGGAGGAAGGGAAGGGTGGATGGTCGTGATCAGGGGGCCCGACGTGCTCGGGACCCCGGGGACGCTCAGGCCTCAGACCTGAGCTCAGAGTCGAGGGGCTTCAGGGCTCGTCGTCTTCGGCACGTTGTTCCTGACTGCCGTGGCGGCCTTCGTTGATCGCGTCGGCGAGCCGGCCGAGCACCAGCTGCACGGAGCGCACGGCGTCGTCGTTGCAGGGGATGGGCACGTCGGCCAGATCAGGATCGCAGTTGGTGTCGAGCATCGACACCAGGGGGATGTCGAGTTTGCGGCACTCGAGCACCGCATTGTTCTCCCGGCGCTGGTCGACCAGCACCACCACATCGGGCAGCCGCCGCATCGATTTCAGACCGCCGAGATACTTCTGCAGACGCTCCAGTTCGCGGCGCAGCACCGCCGCTTCCTTTTTCGGACGCATGGCGATGGCGCCGGAGCTCTCCATCCGCTCAAGATCCTTGAGGCGGTCGATGCGGGCCCGCATGGTGCTCCAGTTGGTGAGCATGCCGCCCAGCCAGCGCTGGTTCACGTAGGCGGCACCGCAACGGGTGGCCTCGATGGCGATCACCTCGGAGGCCTGTTTCTTGGTGCCCACGAACAGGAAGCGCTTGCCACTGCGGGCGGCATTGCGGGTCCACTTGTAAGCGTTGTTCATGCAGACGGCTGTCTGCACGAGATCAATGATGTGAACCCCGTTGCGCGCACAGTAGATGTAGCGCGACATCTTGGGATTCCAGCGACGCGTCTGGTGCCCGAAGTGGGCACCAGCCTCCATCATCTCGGAGAGGGTGACAACAGCCATGGTTGGGAAGGGTTTCGGGTTCGCCTCCACCTGCCAGGGATCAGACGCGATGACCCGGACAGGGGATCATCGGTGCCGACTGAGCACCCGAAACGGACAGGTGTGCGGTTTGTTAAGGACGATCCAAGCTATCAAACGGTCAGCGAAGGCCCTCGGCGCGGGCTTCGCGGAACAGGGCGCGGACCCCCAGCCGGTTGAGGGGCAGGCGCAGGAGCTCCATGGCCAGGGCGTTCTGGCCATGACGGATCAGCCAGGCCAGCAGCGGCCGCAGCGTGCGCTCGTTGAGCAGTCCCCCCAGGGTGAGCAGCTCCCAGAGCAGGCGGTGCCACCAGGTGAACTGAATGATGAAGCGCACCCGCCGGGTGGGATGCTTCCGGTAGAAGACCAGGCCCATGCGGGCCCGTTCCTGCTCGATCCGCACCAGATCGGGCAGCTGCTCCAGGCTCAGAGCCGGATGCCAGTGGTATCCCACCGCCGCCGGGCAGCGCACCAGCTCCACCCCCAGCCGCCGCAGCCTCTCTCCCAGCTCCAGGTCCTCCCAGCCGTAGAGGCGGAAGCCGGTGTCGAAGAGACCGGATCGCTCCAGCAGCTGACGATCGATCGCCACGTTGCCGGTGGCGAAGTAGGCCCAGGAGTGATCGCTCAGCTTGTGGGGTTCGCTGGTGGGATCCTCGAAATTGGCCGTGTTGATCACCGCGCCGTAGGTGAAGCAGAGCCGGTTGCCGCTGCGCTGCCAGTGGGCCTGCAGAGCCCGGGCATGTTCCAGCAGGAACGTGCCGGTGACCACCAGATCGCTGTCGATGAACACGATCACATCACCGCGGGCATGGTCCACGCCTCGGTTGCGGCCCTCGGCGGGTCCGCCATGGTCCTGCTCGATCAGGCGCACATGGGGGAAACGATCCGCCTCCTGCCGCAGCCATGCGGCGGTGCCGTCGGTGGAGCCGTCATCGACCACCACCACTTCGTACCCCTCCAGGGGCGGCTCCAGCCGCTGATCCTCAAGGGCCAGGAGCGCCTTCTCCAGGATCGGCCTGCGGTTGTAGGTGGGGATGACGACGCTGGGAAACATGACGTGGCGGCCGTGGGGTGATGGAGCATGAAAAAGGGATCCCTCGGGATCCCCACGCCCGTCAGGCGCCACACCTGGGCGCCTGGAGAGCGACACCAGCTCCTGGCTCAGTCGGCGGCGCCGCCGTTGTTGGCGGTGCCGGTGACGCCGTTGCCGGCTCCTTCACCACGGCCGTCGTTACGGAGCTTGCGCTTCTTGAACTTGCGGGCGTAGGCGCGGTTGCGCTCCTGTTTTTCCTTCTTCAGATTCCTGCGTTTCGCCATGTAGTGGTTCGGGCCCGTTGGAGAGAGTCTTCAGCCTACCAAGCCCGGCCCATCGACCTTCAGGCCGCCGGTTGCGGCTCAGGGACAGGGGCCGCGATCAGGCGGCCGTCCTCCATCTGCACCAGGCGGTCGGCCACATCAAGGATGCGGGGGTCATGGGTCACCATCAGCACGGCGCAGTGCTGCTCCCGGGCCAGGCGCTTGAGCAGGTCCACGACCTCCCGTCCACTCTGCTTGTCGAGGGCGGCGGTGGGTTCATCGGCCAGCAGCAGCCGTGGGTGGGCGGCCAGGGCGCGGGCGATCGCCACCCGTTGCTTCTGGCCACCGGATAGGCCATGGGGCAGTTTGTCGAGATGGTCACCGAGGCCCACGGCCCGCAGCCACTCGCGAGCCTGATCGCGCCGGGCCCGGTAGCCGAGGTGCGGCAGGAGGTCGGAGCCCATCTGCACGTTCTGCTCGGCGCTGAGGCAGCGCAGCAGGTTGTGACCCTGAAAGATCATGCCGATCTGCTGTCGGAGTTGCTGGCGCTGCTTTCTGCTGGATCCGTTCAGGGCCTGCCCCAGCACCCGGACATGGCCCTGCTGCACCTGGCGCAGGGCTCCCACGAGAGTGAGCAGGGTGGTCTTGCCGCAACCCGAGGGTCCGGTCAGGAGGACCACCTCTCCGGGCTGGATGGTCAGGCTGACCTGTTGCAGCACCTGGCGACGCATCTCGCCGGCGCCATACCAGTGGCAGAGACCGTCCACCTCGACCATCGGCGGAGGGGCACCACCTGGGGCGGTGCGGGAGGGAAAGGATGAGGGGGCGGTGGTCATGGCGGCAGGGCTGAGGTGGCGGCGGTCAGAAGATCTCAGCGGGGTCGGCATCCCCCAGGCGGCGCATGGCCATGCCGGCCGAGCCCATGCACATCACCAGGATCAGGCTGAACACCAGAACGGCTCTGGGTGGGTCCATGTAGACCGGCAACCGGGTGGCGGATCGCACCAGGGAGTAGAGGCCCTGGCCGGCGGCATAGGCCGGCAGATAACCCAGCAGCGCCAGCAGCAATCCCTCCCGCGCCACCACCCCCAGCAGGCTGGAGAGGGGGTACCCCATCGCCATCAATGTGGCGTACTCCGGCAGGTGATCACTCACGTCGCTGTAGAGGATCTGGTAGACGATCACGCACCCCACGATGAAACCCATGGCGGCACCGAGAGTGAAGATGAAGCCGATGGCCGTGCTGCTGCGCCAGTAGTCCTTCTCGAAGTCCATGAAGCCCTGCTTGGTGAACACGTTCACGTCCTTGGGCAGGGAGGCCTTGAGTCGTTGCATCACAGCGGCTGGATCCGCGCCTGGCCGCAGGCGGATCAGGCCCACTTCGATGCTGCCGGGGGGGGTGTTGGGCAGGAGGTTCAGGTAGGTCTCGCTGCTGGTGAGAATGTTGCCGTCGGCCCCGAACGACACCCCGAGTGCCACCAGGCCGCCGACACGCACGCGCTTGCCACCGATCTCGCTCTCCACGGTGCGGCCCGCCCGGAACCACTGCGCCACCGGACCGAACTCGGGCCTGGAGAGTTCATCGAAGAGCACGCGTCCCTTCTGATTGAGCACGTTCGCCTTCGGCGCCAGGCTGGGGTCCGTGAACAGAGGATCCCCCGGCTCGAATCCAAGGGCCAGGATCGAGCGGGTGCTGAGGTCCTTGGGATTGCGCCAGAGCACCAGGTTCCAGTGCACCGGCGTGATGCCGGCCACGTCGGGATCGGCGAGGGTCTGGACCAGCCGCCGGCGGGGGAACCCCGCCATGCTCACCGAACTGCTGGAGCGGGGGCTGAGCAGCACCAGGTCGGCGTCGAACAGCTTGTGCACCGTGACGCTGGCGTCGAACAGTCCGTCGCGGAAGCCGAACTGCATGAACATCAGGATCCCGGCGAAGCTGATGCCCGCCAGGGCCACGGCCAGCCGGGCCGGTTGGCGGGTGAGCAGCAGCCAGGCCAGGGGAATCCGGCGCCGGTTCCAGATCGCCGCCAGCCCGGGCAGAGCGCTCATGGCTCGAAGCGGATCACGGTCTTCAGTCCGGCGCGGGTCCGGACCCTGGCGATGTCAGCCGGCTCCAGGGCAAGCCGCACTTCAACGATGCGGGCATCGGCGTCGCCGGTGGGGTCTGTGGAGAGCACATCCCTCTGGCGCACCTGGGGGCTGATCCGGATCACCCGCCCGTTGAGGCTGCCGCTGAAGCCTCCGTTCTCGCTGGTGATGGTGGCCCGCTGGCCCAGTCGCAGGCGGTTGATGTCGCTTTCGTAGACCTCGGCGAGCACCTCCATCTGGTCGCTGGCCCCAAGCTCGAGAATGCCGTCATCGCCGGGGCGCTCGCCGACCCTGGACTGCAGCTTCAGCACGGTGCCGCTGAACGGGGCCCGCAACTCCGTGTTGACCAGATCGGCCTCGGTCTTGACCAGTTCGTCCTGGGCTTCGCGCAGATTGCCCTTGAGTTCCACCAGGGTGAGTTCACGGCTCTCCAGGTCGGCGGCCGGGGTGGCACCCGCCTTGGCCAGCTGGCGGTAGCGGGAGATTTCACGCCCCAGAAGGGTCACCTGGTCGCTGAGGTTGGCGATGCGGCTCTGCAGCAGCCGGCGCTGGGCCTGAAGGGCCGGACCGGTGTCGAAGGTCGCCAGCAACTGGCCTTCCTGCACCCGCTGGCCTTCCTCCACCAGCAGCCTGGTGATGCGGGGGCTGCCGCCGATGCCGGTGATCGGTGCGGCCAGCTTGCGGATGTCACCGGCGGGCTCCAGGCGTCCGAGAGCCGATACCGCCTCGAGTTTCCTGGGCTGGGCGGCCGACTGAGGGGCGGTGTCCGGTTTGGAGGTCTGCTGGCTGCGGCTGATCAGGGTCACGGTCCCGGCCACCAGAACCAGGGCAGCCGCGCCGATCAGGACCGGACGCACCGGCAGGCGGGTCATGCCGGCGGCGGCGGATCGTCGAACAGGAGCTGCTCGATGTAGCGATCCGCCCAGCTCGGGTTGAACGCCTTCTCCAGCACGCGGCGGGTCTTGTCGTTCCGTTTCTGCTGCTGGCAATACGAGAGCTGCCCGTGATACCTGGAAACCGTAGCGGGGTCATCGACGGCCTGCTCCGGCGTGCTGGCCACGGCCTTGCCCATCACCGCCAGCAGGGCCGCCACCTCCTCCAGGAACCAGCCGTCCTCCTGTTCGCTCACCGGCCGCACGAAGCGCACGAAGGGAGAGAAAATCGTGCCCCAGGCCGGCAGCTCCCGCGGCTGGCTGTAGGGATGCCGCGGCAGGGCCGCCAGATCGGCGGCGATGCCGGCCGCCAGCTCCCCGCCCGTTGGGGAGAGATCGGCGATCGCGGCCGACACGCCGGCAGGCCCGGCCACGATGTCCGCTCCGAAGACGGGCAGGTCGTAGCGGGGATCAGGAAAGAACACGCAGTGCAGGATCTGCAGACCTGCTCCCAGCCGGGCGGTTTCCAGGTGCAGCTTGCGCAGGCCGCGGCAGCGGCGCAGCTCATTGCGGATGAACAGTTTTTCGCCGTCGAGGCTGCCGCTGATCGCCTCGAGATCGGCCTCGATGGCCAGGGGAGCCAGCTCCGGCAGCATGCTCCAGCTGCTGCGGATCGTTTCGGCCAGGGCATCCACCAGCGGGTGCAGACCGGAGGCGGCGGGGCGCTGGTCAGGGCTGGGGGCGGGGACGGTGGAGGTCACGGGGCAGCCTCGGCCAGCAGAATGTTGATCCTGCCACGCCCTTTCGGCCCAGCCGTTGCCCCTCCCCTCCCCACCCCCGCTCCAGGCTGCCGACAGCTTCGAGGATCCATGCCTCCTGCGCCTCGCCAATGGGGTGGATGTGGTGAGCCTGAGGCAGGAGCAGGCTCCCCTGGTCTGTCTTGATTTCTGGTGCCAGGCCGGCAGCGCCGGTGAGGGTCCCGGGCAGGAGGGGATGGCCCACTTCCTGGAGCACATGGTCTTCAAGGGCAGCGAGCACCTGGAAGCTGGGCAATTCGATCACCGCATCGAGTCGCTGGGCGGCAGCAGCAACGCGGCCACGGGCTTCGACGATGTGCATTACCACGTGCTCGTGCCGGCGGAGGCCGTGGCCGAAGCGCTGGAGCTGCTGCTCGATCTGGTGCTGAAGCCACGGCTCGATCCCGGGGATTTCCGGATGGAGCGTCAGGTGGTGCTCGAAGAGCTGGCCCAGAGTGAGGATCAGCCCGAGGAGGTGGCCTTCCAGCGCCTGCTCGCCCTGGCCTGTCCCCATCACCCCTACGGCCGGCCGATCCTGGGAGACCGCCAAGCCCTCAAGGCTCAGACTCCCGAGGGGATGGCCTCGTTTCACAGCAACGCCTACCGGCCCCGGCGCTGCAGCCTGGCCCTGGCCGGCGCCATCGATCAGCTGCCGATCGAGTCCCTGCTGGCGGACAGTGCCCTGGCCGGCCTTGAACCCCTGGCCTCGCCATCGCCACCAGACCCAACCATGGAGCTCCGCCCCGGTGTCCATGAACTGCGGCTGCCACGGCTGGAGGCGGCCCGCCTGCTGATGGCCTGGCAGCTTCCCGCCGCCGACGATCAGGAGGGGGTGGCCGGCGCCGATCTGCTCACCAGCCTTCTGGCCGAAGGTCGCCGCAGCCGACTGGTGCAGCGGCTGCGCGAAGACCTTCGCCTGGTGGAGAGCATCGATCTGGATCTGAATGTGCTGGAGGCCGGCAGCCTGGCCCTGCTCGAGGCGGTCTGCGCCCCGGACCAGGTGGCGGCGGTGGAGGAGCAGATCGCCGTGGTCTGGCAGGAGATCTGTTGCACCCCGCCCCC
Source organism: Synechococcus sp. BA-124 BA4 (assembly GCF_034931165.1). Taxonomy (NCBI): domain Bacteria; kingdom Bacillati; phylum Cyanobacteriota; class Cyanophyceae; order Synechococcales; family Synechococcaceae; genus Synechococcus; species Synechococcus sp. BA-124 BA4. The sequence continues at coordinate 34,694 of NZ_JAYGIA010000066.1, forward strand.
GGAGAGTGAGTTGCAGCGCGCCCGGCGCCTGGTGGCGAATGGGTACCGCTTTGGCCTGGAGTCGGCGGCGTCGGTGGCGGGTCTGATCGGTCACCAGTGCCTCTGGGGGCGCCTGCAGCCCCTGCGCCAACCCCTCGAGCTTCTGGAGCGCTGGAGCGTGGAGCGCCTCGGCGCCGAGCTGCTGCCGCTGCTGGCCCCCGAGAGGGCCTGCCGCCTGCTGGCCCTGCCCGCATGAGTCACTCCACCCCCCTTCCCCCCCTGCCCCAGCCCGAGCGCTTCAAGCTGCCCGGCGGCTGTCCGGTGTCGGTGCTGCGTCGCGAGGGTCCGGCGATCCTCTCCGCCAGGCTCTGGATCCGTGGCGGCAGCGCCGCCGATCCCCCTGGCCAGCGCGGACGGGCCCAGCTTCTGGCAGGCCTGCTCAGCCGTGGCTGCGGTGACCTCAGTGGTGACCAGCTGGCTGATCTGGTGGAGGGCCTGGGTGATGAACTCCGTTGCGAAGCGAGCGAAGACGCCCTGGTGATCAGTCTGAAATGCGCCAGCGACGATGCCCCCGCCCTGCTGCCGCTGCTGAGGGTCATGGTGCAGCGCCCCTGGCTCGATCCCGATCAGAGCAGCCTGGAGCGGCAGCTCAACCTGCAGACCCTCGCTCGCCTGCGCGAAGACCCCTTCCAGCAGGCCCACGATCAGCTGCGGTCCCACCTGTATGGCCAGGGCCCCTACGGCCATGACCCCCTGGGTGTGGAGACGGAGCTGGCCGGGTTGGATCGTCCCCAGCTGCTCGATGCCGCCGGGGACCTGGGGAGCCAGGGGGCGGCCCTGGTGCTGGTGGGCAGGCCACCCCATGCCCTCGAGGAGTTGCTGCAACCCCACGGCAGCCCTGCCTGGACCAGCCGATCACCGTCGCTGCTGAGCGGTCCGGAGGCGGCGAACGTGCCCGGCCTCGTGCTCGAGGAGCAGGACACCGAGCAGCTGGTGCTGATGCTCGGGGCCGCCACGGTGCCCCTGGCCGATCCCCGCTCCCTGGCCCTGCGACTGCTGCAGTGCCATCTGGGAGTGGGCATGTCGAGCCGGCTGTTCGTGGCCCTGAGGGAAGACCGCGGACTGGCCTATGACGTGGGCGTCCACGCCCCGGCCCGCTGTGGCGCTGCCCCCTTCGTGTTCCACCTCTCCAGTTCCGCCGAGCGGGCGGCGGAGGCCACCAGGGAGCTGCTTTCGGAGTGGCAGCGGCTGCTGGATCAGCCCCTCAGCGGTGAGGAACTGGCCCTGGCGATCGCCAAGTTCCGCGGCGCCTCCGCCGCCGGCCGGCAGACCTGCGGCCAGATCGCCGATCGTCAGGCGATGGTGCTGGGCCATGGCCTGGGCTGGTCCTACGCCGATGAGTCGCTGGAGCGGGCCGGCAGTCTCACCCCCGAGAGCCTGCTCAGCGTGGCCCGCCAACTGCTCAGCCGGCCCAGCCTGAGCCTCTGCGGACCGCCCCAGGCCCTTCGGGCCGCGGCGAAGATCTGGGGCGCTCACCCCCTGGGCCGCCCCTCGGGAGTGCAGGCACTGAGCTGATCGGCACCCAGCAGGAACGTGCCTCGCCGGAAGCGCACCGCCAGTTGGTTGATCGCCCGCAGGGCCATCACCTGGCCGGCTTCATCGCCATCGACCAGATCGGGGGGGCGCAGCATCGGCATCGGATCGGCGGTTTTGAGGTAGGTGATCCGGTCCTTGATCCGGACCCAGTCCCCGACGCTGAATGGGGCCCGTCCGGGCTCACCGGCTGGAGTGGACTTCGGGTCCGTCGGCTGAGGCTCCGGCGGTTCGGCCATGGGGTCGGCGCAGTGATCGGTGGGCAGATCGAGGGAGCTCATGGCCACCGCTGTTCAGCTGGCATCCACTACAGCAGGATGGGTGCAGCCAGTCACCCTTCGTTTGCGGGCCTTAGCCAACTGGAGTGGAGCCCTCGTGGGGCTTCTGCTGATCATCATGGGGGGTCTGATCCAGGCCGCTGTTCCCCTGCCCCTGGCCGGTGGAGGGCTGCGCCTGCTCGATCTGCCCGTCACCGCCCAGGTGCCGGCTCTGTTGCTCACGGCCCTGGTCTGCGGCCCCAGGCCGGCCCTGCTGGCGGCGGTCGCCTACCTCAGCCTCGGTCTGCTGGTGCTGCCGGTGTTCCACTCCGGGGGTGGCATGGCTTACCTGCTGGATCCCGGCTTCGGCTACCTGGCTGGATTCGTGCCGGCGGCCTGGGTGACCGGGCGGCTGGCGCGCCAGGAGGGGATGGGTGAGCTCCTGCGCTTGCTGGGAGCGGCCTTCTTCGGGCTTGTGGTCATTCAGCTCAGTGGCATCGCCAACCTCCTGCTCGGGGCTCTGGCGGGCCGATGGGCCAATGGGCTGCCCGACCTGCTGGTCGCCTACAGCCTCGGACCGCTGCTGCCCCAGCTGCTCCTCTGCTGCGGGGTGGCGGTGCTGGCCTGGCCCCTGCGGCGCCTCCTGCTGGTGGAACCATGAGCGGGGCGGGGAGCTCCGGCCGCCGCCTCGCCTGGACCGTGGCGGGGTTGGTGGTGCTGCTCGATCAGCTCAGCAAGGCGTGGGCCACGGCCGCTTTGCCCTCGGGCCTGGCCGAACCGCTGATCCCGGGGCTCCTGCGGTTGCGGCTGGTGTTCAACACCGGCGCCGCCTTCAGCCTGCTCACCGGCCACACCGTCTGGCTGGGGGTGGTGAGTCTGGTGGTGGCTCTGCTGCTGGTGATCTGGATCCAGCGCCATCCGTCTCTGCCACGCTGGCAGCGTCTTGGACTCGGATCGTTGCTGGGGGGGGCCGTGGGCAATGGTCTCGACCGCTGGCGGATCGGTGGAGTGGTCGATTTTCTCGAGCTGGTTCCCGTCCAGTTCCCCGTGTTCAACCTCGCCGATGTGGCGATCAACCTGGCGGTGCTCTGCCTGATCCTGGACCTCTGGGAGGGACGCCAGCGTGAGCGCCGTTGAGGCCCTGAAACGGGCGCTGGTGGCGCTGGAGAGCCCGGCGACCGCTCAGGTCGAGATCCATCTGAACGGTCAGCCCCCGCGCCGGATGGTCCTCCACGGCAGGACGGTGCGCCTCGGCAGGGATCCTGGTCTGGAGCTGAGCCTCGACCATCCTGCTGTCAGCAAGCACCACGCCCGGCTCGAAGCGGTGGGACACCACTGGTTGCTCCGGGACAGCGGCTCCACCAACGGACTGTTCTGGCGCGGCCGGCGGATCCGGGACCTGCTGCTGCGGGATGGCGATGTGGTCCGCTTCGGTCCCCCCGAGGAGCCGGGGTTGCCCGAGCTGGTGTTCAAGCGCAAGCCCATCCCGCTGGGCCCGCGGCTTGCCCGCGGCCTCACCCTGGTGCTGGGCGGCCTGGGTTCCGGAGGTCTGCTGCTTCTGGCTCTGGCCTCCCTGTGGACTCCGGTGCGGGGCAGCCTGGCGCCGGTGCGCGGCCCCCTCGCCCTCTACGACCGCCTGAACCGGCCCCTCAGTTCCGCCGACTCCAGCGAACACCGGGAAAACGATGCCCTCTCTGATTTTCCGCCGGCCCTGGTGGATGCGCTCCTCGCCAGTGAGGACAGCCGCTTCTGGTGGCACCCCGGGGTGGATCCGATCGGCACGGCCCGGGCCCTGGCCACCAACGTGCTCGGAGGTCGGGTTCTGGAGGGTGGGAGCACCCTCACCCAGCAACTGGCCCGCAGTCTCTACCCCGAGCAGGTGGGCCAGGGTGAAACGCTGATCCGCAAGTGGCGGGAGCTGCTGGTGGCCCTGCAGCTCGAGGCCCGGTTCAGCAAGGGCGATCTGCTGCTGAGTTATCTGAACCGGGTGTATCTGGGGGTGGGTTGGGGCTTCGAAGATGCTGCCCGCCACTACTTCGCCAAGCCGGCGGCCCAGCTCAGCCTTGAGGAGGCGGCCCTGCTCGTGGGCCTGCTGCCCTCCCCCAACGGCCATGATCCCTGCGTCAACCCCCAGGCGGCCCTGGAGGCCAGGAACGTCGTGCTGCTGAAGATGGCCGACAGCGGCCGTCTCAGTGCCGACCGGGCCCGCCGCTCCCGCCGCAGCCCCATTCAGCTGGGAAGTCAGGCCTGCCGCAGCGGCACCAGCCGGCCTGCGCCGTACTACACCGACCAGGTGCGTCTCGACCTGGAGCGGCTGCTGGGGCCGGATGTGGCGGCGGAGGGGAATTTTCTGGTGGAGACCCACCTTGATCCGCCGGTGCAGGCGGTGGTGGAGCGGGAGCTGCGCCGTCGACTGGCCGCGTCCGCCGCGCTGGGGGTGAGCGAGGGGGCTGTGGTGCTGCTGGACAGCCGCAGCGGTGGTGTGATCGCCATCGCCGGCGGGCGCGACTACCGCACCAGTCAGTACAACCGGGCCAGCCAGGCCCTGCGGCAGCCCGGCAGCACCTTCAAGCTCTTCACCTACCTGGCGGCGCTGCAGCGAGGGGCCAGGCCTGGCGATGCCATCAGCTGCAGTCCCCTGAGCTGGCGTGGTCAGTCCTTCTCCAGTGGCTGCGGCGGCAGCCTCAGCCTGCGTCAGGCCTTCGCCAGCAGCAGCAACACCGCCGCCCTGCGCCTGGCCCGGCGGGTGGGCCTGGAGGCGGTGGTGCAGCAAGCCCAGGATCTGGGCATCAGTTCCAACCTCAGTCCGGTGCCCGGCCTGACCCTCGGCCAGAGCGAGGTCCGGCTGATCGAGCTCACGGCCGCCTATGCGGCCGTGGCCAATGGCGGGGTGTGGCATGCCCCCAGCACCATCCGCCGCCTCACCGATGCCGAAACCTGCGCGGGCCTCGAGAGCGAGCGATGCCGCCAGTTGCGCAACAAGGGAGGTCAGCCGAACCGGGCCATCCAGCCGGGTCGCAGCGTGCTCAAGCCCGAGGTGGCCCGCAGCATGCAGGGGCTGCTCCAGGCCGTGGTGCGCTCCGGAACCGGCCGGGCGGCGTATCTCGGCGGCGACGAAGGGGGAAAGACCGGCACCACCAACGGGGCCCGGGATCTCCTGTTCATCGGTTCCGAGCCCAGTCGCCACTGGGTGATGGGCGTCTGGCTGGGCAACGATGACAACAGCCCCACCCGCAGCAGCAGCGCTCTGGCTGCCGGCCTCTGGGGAGACATCATGCGTCAGGCGACCCCGAGCCGTGGCACCCCCGCGGCGAAGCCCTGATGCCTCGCCTGCGTCTCTGGATCTGGGCGGCCGCGGCGCTGGCCGTGATCGTGGCCGTGTCGCTGCTGCTGCAGGCGTTCAACACCCTCGTGTGGCAGCTCAGCTACCTGCTGCCGCCGGTCCTGGTGGGTCCGCTGCTGCTGCTGCTGCTGGGCGGCGGCTCGGTGGTTCTGCTGCGCCTGGCCTGGCCCTGGCTGCGGGCCTGGCGCAACCCCAGGAAGGTCCCTGGCCCCGGCAACCAACCCCTCCCGGCCCCCAGCAGCCGCCAGGAGGCGGCCGGTCAGCAGCTGCGTGCCATCGATCCGGTGCTGGAGCGGGTCCGCGATGCGGTGGCCCGCGAAGCCCTCCGCCAGGAGCGCGACCGGGTGGAGGCGGAACTCGCCCGTGGCGATCTGGTGCTGGTGGTGTTCGGCAGTGGCTCGGCCGGGAAGACCTCCCTGATCCGCGCCCTGCTCCAGCAGGTGGTGGGAGAGGTGGGGGCCGCGATGGGCTCCACCTCCACCTGTCAGACCTACCGGTTACGTCTGAAGGGCCTGCAGAGGGGGCTGCAGCTGGTGGATACACCGGGAATTCTCGAATCGGGCCACGACGGACTGGAGCGTGAGCGTGAGGCCCGCAGACAGGCGGCCCGGGCCGATCTGCTGCTACTGGTGGTGGATGGCGATCTGAGGGCTGCGGAGTTTCAGGTGTTCGAGGCCCTCGCCGGCCTCGGGAAGCGCCTGGTGCTGGTGCTGAACAAATGTGATCTGCGCGGCGAGGAGGAGGAGCGGCGCCTTCTGGCCCTGCTGCGCCAGCGCTGTGCCGGCAGGATCGCCAGCGAGGACGTGATCCCCGCCGCCGCGGCGCCCCAGTCGATCCCCAGACCTGGCGGTCGGCCGCTGCAGCCTGCGCCGGAAGTGGAGGCCCTGCTGCGCCGTCTCTCCGAGGTGCTGCACCAGGACGGCGAGGAGCTGATCGCCGACAACATCCTGCTGCAGAGCCAGCGCCTCAGTGACGCCAGCCGCGCCCTGCTCTCGCGCCAGCGTCGCCAGGACGGGGAGGCCATTGTCGATCGCTACATGTGGATCGGCGCCGGCGTGCTGGTGGTGAACCCCCTGCCGGTGGTGGATCTGCTCGGTACCGCCGCCGTGAATGCCCAGATGGTGGTGGAGCTGGGCCGGGTGTACGGGGTGACCCTGACGCGGGAGGCGGGCCAGGATCTGGCCCTCTCCGTGGGCCGCACCCTGGCGGGCCTGGGGGTGATCAAGGGGGGGCTGGGACTGATCACCACAGCCCTGAGTCTGAACCTGCCGGCGTTGGTGGTCAGCAAGGCGGTGCAGGGAGTCAGTGCCGCCTGGCTGACGCGGATTGCAGGCCTCAGCTTTCTCACCTACTTCGAGCAGGGCCAGGACTGGGGCGATGGCGGGCTGCAGGAGGTGGTTCGACGCCAGTACGACCTCAATCGGCGGGAGGGGGCGTTGCGCGGCTTTCTGGAGGTGGCCCTGCGTCGGGTGGTGGAACCGCTGCAGCGCCGGCGGGACCGGCAGCTGCCACCACGCCCAGGGCCTCGGGGGGAGGGGGCTGGAGGGGGCCCCGGGCGTCGAGCACCGTGATCAGGCCGAGATAGAGCACCCCGATCAGGATCGAGAGGGCTCCGGTGACGATCGCCACCCAGCGTCCGCGGGGGTTGGTCTGCGGCTGCTGATCGCTCATGGTTGCTGTGGGTTCACGACGGCTTGTCACCCCTGGAGGCTGGTTGCCCTGCTGGCATCCTGCCGGTTGCCCGTGGCTCCGGTCTCACTCCTGCTCCCCGGTTCCCAACGACTGGATGACCACCGAGGCGAGCTGCTCGAGATGCTCCTCCTGGGTGTGGGGATTGCCCAGAACCGCCTTGAGGTGATGTTTCCCCTGGTAGCGGGGCCGGGAGAGCATCAGGTCGTGGGCCAGCAGCTGCTGGCGGCAGTGCTGAGACCAGTGCTCGCAGCCAGAGGCCTCGAGCCGGCTGGGACGGAAGGCCAGCAGGTGCAGGGGCCCGCTGAGGAGGATGAGTTCGCCCGAGTCCCGGGCCCCACGCAACAGCTGCTGCAGGCGGCGGCGGCGCTGAATCGCTCCTTCGATCACGGCCTCGATGCCATTGAGGCCCAGCTGGCGCAGGCCCAGCCACAGCTTGAGAATCTCGGCGCTGCGGCTGCCCTGCAGGCCACACTCGCCTCCATGCCCCCCTTCGCGGCTCAGCTCCATGTAGGGCAGACCCGTGGCGAAACTGCGTTCCAGGGCGCAGGGATCGGCCAGCAGCAGCAACGAGGAGGTCTTGGTGATTCCCAGCAGCTTCTGGGGGTTGATCGTGATCGAATCAGCCAGCCCCAGACCCTCGACCCGATCGCGGTGGCGCTCACTCAGGCCGAGGACCCCACCGATCGCCGCATCGACGTGCAGCCAGATGCCGTGGCGGCGGCAGAGGCTGGCGAGGTCCACCAGGGGATCCACGGCCCCGCGCACGGTGGTGCCGGCGGTGGCCACCAGGGCGATCACCGGGATCCCAGCGGCGCTGAGGGACTCCAGGCGCTCAGCCACCAGCGCCGGCTCGAGGCGGCCGTCGCCATCGAGGGGCAGGCGCTGCAGGGCTGCCGCCGGCAGACCCATCACCATCGCGGCCTTCTCCAGCGAGGTGTGACTGTCGAGGCCACAGAGCACCACGGCCTCGGGAACCCCGCGAAGGCCGCGGCTCTCCCGTGCCGCCACGAGGGCCATCAGATTGCTGAGGCTGCCGCCGCTGGCGGGCACCCCGCCGGAGTGCTCCCCCAGGCCCAGCTGCCGGGCCAGCCAGCCGCACAGGCTCCGCTCCAGCCGGCTGAGGGAGGGGGAGAGCTCCTCGGCCAGCAGGTTGTTGTTCAGACCCGCACAGATCAGGTCTCCCACCATCGAGGCGCTCAGGGGCGGGGGATCGAGATGGGCCAGGGCGCCTGGATGGTTCGGGTTGTAGGCCCCCTCCATCACCAGGTGCAGATCCGCGAGCAGCCTCTCGGCACCCAGCCCCGAGGTTTCAGGTTCCACCGACGGCAGCAGGCTGAGACCCGGCAGAGGGGGACGGCTCACGGCCGTTCCCAGCCAGCGGCAGAGCTGATGGGAGGCGTCCTGGAGAAAGGCCTCCAGATCCGCGTCGAAGACGTCCGGTGAGGCGAAGGGCAGGGGATCGAGCGCCCGCTCCTGGTGTGGCGTGACGGCCAAGGGCAAGGCGGTCGGGGAGATCATTGTCTCTGGTGACGGGAGCAGTCCGGGCTGTCAGTCTCGTGGTCCGCGCTCCGCGGCCCCCACCGCCAACGCCGCTGACCATGCGTCCACCCGCCCCCCTGCCGATCGGCAGCCAGCAGCTCTGGATGGAGCGGTTGCTGCGGATGGCCCGGCGGGCGGGCGAGGCTGGAGAGATTCCTGTGGCGGCAGTCGTTCTTGATGGAGCCGGCCGTGCTCTGGGCTGGGGTACGAACCGTCGTCAGACCGGACAGGATCCCCTGGGCCATGCCGAACTGGTGGCACTCAGCCAGGCCGCACGCCTGATTCAAGACTGGCGTTTCAACGCCTGCAGCCTGCTGGTGACCCTGGAGCCCTGTCCGATGTGTGCCGGAGCCCTGATCCAGGCCCGCATGGGCCGGGTGGTGTTCGCCGCAGGGGACGTCAAGCGTGGAGCCCTGGGGGGCTGTCTCAACCTGGCGCAGGACCCCAGTGCCCATCACCACATGGAGGTCATGGGCGGTGTGCGTGAGCCGGAGGCCAGGGAGCTGCTGGAGAACTGGTTCAGGGGCCGGAGACGGGCTCAGGCGATCGCGGCAACCGGAGCTGACTGACGGAAGGCGGGAAGTTCCGTCTCCAGCAGGTCGAGCAGCAGGTCGACGTTCTCAGGCTGGCTGTTGTAGCCCATCAGGCCGATCCGCCAGACCTTGCCGGCGAGGGCGCCGAGTCCACCGCCCACCTCGATGCCGTGGGTGTTGAGCAGATGCAGGGAGAAGGCCTTGCCATCCACGTCCTCGGGAATGCGCACCGTGGTGAGGGTGGGCAGGCGCAGATGGTCCGGCACATGCAGCTCGAGGCCAAGGCGCTCCAGGCCCGTCCAGAGGCGCTCGGCATTGAGGCGGTGTCGTCTCCAGGCGTTCTCCAGGCCTTCGTCGGCCAGCAGACGCAGGGCTTCGCGCATGCCGAAATTCATGTTCACCGGGGCGGTGTGGTGATACACCCGGTTGCTGCCCCAGTACTGGTTGAGCAGGGAGACATCCAGATACCAGTTGGGCACCTTGCCGCTGCGGGAGGCCAGCTTGGCTTCGGCCCGCTCCCCCATGGTGAAGGGGCCGAGGCCCGGAGGGCAGCTCAGGCCTTTCTGGCTGCAGCTGTAGGCCAGGTCGACACCCCAGGCATCGAGGTGGAGGGGCACGGCCCCCAGGGATGTGACCGTGTCGAGCAGCAGCAGGCAGTCATAGCGGCGGCAGAGCTCGCCGATCCCTTCCATCGGCTGGCAGACACCGGTGGAGGTTTCGGCGTGAACCATTGCCAGGATCGCCGGACGATGGCTGTCCAGCGCCTGCTCGATCTCCTCGAGTGTGAAGGCCTCTCCCCAGGGTCGCTCGATCGTGGCCACCTCGGCCCGGTAGCGCCCGGCCATGTCGACGAGGCGCAGGCCGAAGTAGCCCTTCACCGCCACAAGCACCTTGTCGCCCGGTTCCACGGTGTTGGCCAGGGTCGCCTCCATGGCGGCACTGCCGGTGCCGCTCATGGGAATGGTGAGACGGTTCTCGGTCTGCCAGGCGTAGCGCAGCAGATCCTGCACCTCTCCCATCAGATCGATGTAGAGCGGATCCAGGTGGCCGATCGGGGAGCGGGCGAGGGCCTTCAGCACCGTGGGGTGGGCATTCGACGGTCCCGGACCGAGCAGGAGCCGGTCCGGGGTGGCGATGGGCCCCAGGTGCAGGCGATGGCGATCGCTGACGGCAGGCGCCGCGGCGGTGGAGGGGGAGGAGGACAGGGTGACCAAAGCCTGCGGGGCAACTGAGGATCGATGGACGTCAGCCTAAGCAGTGAGCCAACGGCCCTCAGCTGGCCCTGACATTGGTGTCGGCCAGACCGCGGGCCATGTGCTCAAACGGGGCGCTGATCAGAGTCCCTGGCTCCAGACCCGCTTCCGAGAGCCGCTCCGCCAGCACTTCGCCCAGGAGAACGATGCTGCGCACCGTGGGACCGGTGGGGACGCCCAGGCTCTTGTAGGTGTCGTCGAGGCCGTTGAGAACGCGCTCATTGAGGATGGTGGGGTCATCGGCCACCAGCGCATAACTGGCGTAGCGCAGGAAATAGTCCATGTCGCGCAGGCAGGCGGCCAGCCGGCGGGTGGTGTAGGCATTGCCGCCGGGCAGCAGCAGTTCCGGATCCTGTTCGAAGAGGCGACGGCTGGCATCCCGGACGATCTCCGCCGCTTCCCGGTTGATCAGTTCCACCGCTGCCAGCCGTACTTCAGCCTGGGAGTGGTAGGTGGCGATGCGATCGATCGCGTCGCGATCGAGATAGCGCCCCAGCTGGTCATACCGGCCGATCAGACCGGTGATGGCATCGCGCATGACGTTGAGATCGTCTCACCTGGTGCGGAAGCTAGCACCCGAGTTTGGCCAGATCCCTGTCCAGCCATGGGATCTGGCGAATCTGACAGAAACGGTTACGCAGCGTGGGCCGGCGGCACCCCTCTGATCCAGGCCGGGGCGAGCGTTACAACGGACACCAAAGGCCCGCGTCACGGGTCCAAGCTTCGATCTCCGTCCTCCCTTCCGCCTGCCTCTGCCCCCATGGCCAACCCAGCCCAGGACCTGCTTCGTCGGATCAGGGACGAGGGCATCGAGCTGATCGATCTCAAGTTCGCCGATCTCCATGGCAAATGGCAGCACCTCACCGTCTGCGCCGACCTGCTCAGCGAGGAGTCGTTCCTGACGGGCCTGGCCTTCGATGGCTCCTCGATCCGGGGCTGGAAGGCGATCCATGAATCGGACATGGCGATGGTGCCCGATCCGGCCACGGCCTGGATCGATCCCTTTCTCCGCCACAAGACCCTCAGCCTGATCTGCTCGATTCAGGAGCCCCGCAGCGGCGGGGCCTATGGGCGTTGCCCGCGGTCGCTGGCCCAGCGGGCCCTGGTCCATCTGGCTGGCACGGGCCTGGCCGATACGGCCTATTTCGGTCCTGAACTCGAGTTCTTCCTGTTCGATGACGTCCGCTACGGCTCCAGCGAGGGAGGCTGTTTCTACAGCGTCGATTCGATCGAAGCTCCCTGGAACAGCGGCCGGCTTGAGGAGGGCGGCAATCTGGCCTACAAGATGAATGCCAAGGAGGGGTATTCCCCCGTTCCCCCGAGTGACACCGTTCAGGACATCCGCAGTGAGATGTTGCTGACCATGGGTCAGCTGGGTGTGCCGATCGAGAAACATCACCACGAGGTGGCGGCCGCTGGTCAGCAGGAGCTGGGCATGAGGTTCGCCGAGCTGATCAGCGCAGCCGACAACGTGATGATCTACAAGTACGTCGTGCGCAATGTGGCCCGCAGATACGGCCGCTCCGTCACCTTCATGCCCAAGCCGGTGTTCGCCGACAACGGCAGCGGCATGCATGTCCACCAGAGCCTCTGGAGGGACGGCCAGCCGCTGTTCTTCGGACTGGGCACCTATGCGGATCTCTCCCAGACGGCCCGCTGGTACATCGGAGGACTGCTGAAGCATGCCCCCAGCTTCCTCGCCTTCACCAACCCCACCACCAACAGCTACAAACGCCTGGTGCCGGGCTTCGAGGCACCCGTGAACCTCGTCTATTCCCAGGGCAACCGCTCCGCGGCGGTGCGCATTCCCCTCAGCGGGGACAACCCCCGGGCCAAGCGCCTGGAGTTCCGCAGCGGCGATGCCATGGCGAATCCTTACCTGGCGTTCTCCGCGATGCTGATGGCTGGACTGGATGGCATCCGCCAGCAGATCGATCCTGGCGACGCCGTGGATCGTGACCTGTTCGAGCTGTCCCCGGCAGACCTGGAGCAGATCGCCACGGTGCCCGCCTCTCTCGAGGGGGTGCTGGCCGCCCTCGAGGCCGACCATGAGTACCTGCTGGCCGGGGAGGTGTTCAGCGAAGACTTCATCAGCACCTGGATCGCCCTCAAATCCGAGGAGGTGCAGCAGCTGCGGCAACGGCCCCATCCCTACGAGTTCAGCCTTTACTACGACGGCTGAACCTCGCAGCGGCCAGGCGGATCGGCTGAAATGAAGAGCCTTGAACGCCGCCTCTTCCCCGGCACCCCATGCCCGACACCGTCAGCAAGTTCGCCTATCAGGCCCTGCAGCAGGGCAAGACGATCATGGGTCTGGCCCACAAGGAGCTGGGCGGTCGGCTCATGCGCCTGGTCGATCCCCAGGGGGCTCCCCAGACGGTGCCGGTGCCCGCACAGATGGGCCTGGCGCTCAAGGCCTCCATGGACCGGTTGCTTGAGACCGACTGGCAGGACGCCGAGAGTGGCCTCTACCCCCCTTCCCTGCTCTTCGATGCCCCCTGGCTCGACTGGGCGGCGCGCTACCCCCTGGTCTGGCTGGACACCCCGCTTCAGTGGAACCGCCGCACCCAGCGCAAGGTGCGGGATCTGCCCCGGGATGTGCGTCCTGAGGATTACCCCGCCTATTACCTGCAGAACTTCCACCACCAGACCGATGGCTATCTGAGCGACCATTCCGCGGCCCTCTACGACCTGCAGGTCGAAATCCTCTTCAACGGCTGCGCCGATGCCATGCGTCGCCGCCTGATCGCCCCCCTCCAGCGGGGGCTGCGTGCCTTCGCCCAGCGCTCACCCAGGCAGCTGCGTCTTCTGGATGTGGCCACCGGCACCGGCCGCACCCTGCGTCAGCTTCGCGGTGGTCTGGGGGAGATCCAGCTGGTGGGCCTCGACCTCTCGGCGTCGTACCTGCGCGAAGCCAACCGTTGCCTGAGCCAGTTGCCGGGAGAGTTGCCCCAGCTCGTGCAGGGCAATGCCGAGTCGCTTCCCTTCGCCGATGCCACGTTCCAGGCGGTGAGCTGTGTGTTCCTGTTCCATGAGCTCCCCGCCGAAGCCCGTCAGAATGTGCTGCAGGAGTGCTTCCGGGTGATCGAGCCGGGCGGAGTGCTGGTGCTGGCCGATTCGATCCAGCTGGCTGATTCCCCGGAATTCTCAGCGGCGCTGGAGAATTTCCGCCGCTCCTTCCATGAGCCTTACTACCGCGATTACATCTCCGATGACATCGATGCACGCCTGGCTCAGGCGGGCTTCAGCGGGATCAGCGCCCGGTCCCATTTCATGACCCGGGTCTGGTCCGCCACCAAACCTCTGGCCTGAGCGGCGTCAGCGCTGCAGCACATCGATCGTTCCTCCCTGGCAGGTGCTGAGGAATGTGAATAGCTTTCAGCTCATCTGTGTGCCGTGCTCCGATGTCCAATCCCTTTCATCTGCGCTGGTTGCAGGGCTGGTCCTTCCAGACGGTTCTGATGGAAGGACATGTCCAGATCGAAGCCCACGGCTTCGGCATCCGCCTGCGCACGCCTCTGCTGCCGGGTGAGAGCCCAAGCCTGGGTGCCGACAGGCTCGTTCTCCAGGAAGACCGCCACCGCCGTTCGCTGTACCACTCCTGGCGCAGTGGCCAGCTCCAGCCCACACTGCCGGCTCCCACCAAGGACGTCCTGTTCTCCAGCGGTGCTCTGTTCGGCGCGGGCAGTCCCTATCTGGTGGAAGTGGTCGAGGAGGCCCCCGTGCTGGCGCTGGCCGCCTAGCGCAGCAACCACCAGGCCAGGATCAGCCCGACCCCGCCCCAGCGCAGGGCCCGCCAGAGCACCTGATCCTGCCAGCGACCGATCCGCAGGGGGACCGGCAGGGGATCCAGCAATCGCTGAGCCAGTTCGAGCCGCTGGCTCAGCCGCCTGCCGGAGCAGGAGAGGTCCATCTGACTGGAGCGCTCCTGGGCGGCCAGCCTCTCCCCCTGGCTCGCGATGGTGAGCAGGCTTGAGAGCCCATGCAGCCAGCCGGAGCTCCGGCGGTCCTGCCGGTGGAGCGAACGGGAGGATCGACGCCGCGAAGGGTTGGCCATCGCGTCAGGATGGATCCCCACGCTGTCTCCCGTCCAGTGCCGCTTCCCTCAGCGCCCGCTGCCACCACACGGAGCGGATCTCCCCAGACCTGGCCGGCCACCAGCCGTGAGCTGGCGGTGGAGCTGCAGAGGCTCCTCGCCATCGATGGCCGCGACTGGCATGCCCAGAAAGGGCACAAGCCCAGGCGGGCTGCCGAGCAGGTGGCGGCTGCCCTGGTGCACCTTCTCGCTGAGGACAGCTCCCCCCATCGCCTCGAGGGTGACGCCCAGCATCGGGCGATCGAACTGCTCGAGCATGGTCTGGCCTGGCTGAAGGGGGATCTGCGCGATCCCGGCTGTCCCAGCCACGGCCACTGATTCAGGATTACGGGTTTCAGGAAGGACTGCAGGTCAGGCCCGGTGCCGCTGCCGCTGGGCGGCGAGCTGAAGCCGGTTGCCGCGCTCACTCCAGCGCACGTCATCGAAGCAGTGGTGAATCAGGAAGAACCCCCGGCCGCAGCAGGCATCGCTGCGCTCGGGCAGGACACTTGTGCGGGCACAGGCCGGGACTCCGCACCCCTCATCCTGGATCTGCCAGATCACCCAGTTGGGCGTGAGGATGCGGCGGATGCGGAGACATTTGCGTGGATCGCCACCGTTGCCGTGGCGCACAGCATTCACCAGTGCCTCCTGCAGGCCCAGCTGCAGCTCAGCCAGGTTGGCCGCCGTGGCCATCGGCTCCAGCAGCAGTTCCAGCAGGGGAGCCAGCTGAAGGGTGGAGGGAGTGATGAAGTCGGTCCACCGCAGCGGACTGATCAGGCGCCGAAGCATCCACACCAACCATGGCTCGATTTGACCCTAACGCTCCGGGCCACCCCAGGCTCAGCCGGTGCTGATTCGTTGTTGCACAGCCGGGTGATTGAGCAGCGCATCCATCAGACGCACACCGCGCAACTGGTTGATCAGCGGCATGTGTCCCTCCGGCGCCTCCAGGTTCCACTGGAACGCACTGGGGTAACGGGTCCACGTGCCCTCGTTCTTCCAGCCCAACCTCGGCCAGAGCTGGTCCCAGCGGCCGTTGCAGGCTCTCAGCAGCCGCCCCTGGACGGAAAAGCCGTAGCGGCCCCTTGAGTAGCAGACCCAGAGCCGATCGAGGCTGGTGAGATCGAGGCCGGGCATGGGGGCCACCTCGCTGTAATAGACGTAGCCGCGCCGGACCGCCTCCGCTCCGGCCAGTTGCCGAAGCACCTCGCTGGTGATGCGATCCGCCAGCTCGAAGGAACGCAGGGACAGGGCTTCCTGCAGGGGCCCGTAGTCGATGCCGCCAGCACTGGCGACGGTCAGCCATCCTCCTGGATGGCGCTCGAGCAAGGTCTGCCTGTGGCTGTCGTCCACGGCCAGAAGCATCTGGACCCAGAGACCGGCGATCCAGTCGTCAGCGTCGGGATCATGGTGGCTGAGGGCCTCGAGCAGCAGGGGGCGCAGCTCCTGGGCTCGGGCCTCGATCTGGGGGAGCAGGCTCCGCCGCTGGCGCGGGGAGCTGGAGCTGAAACGCTCGAGCAGCTGTTCGGCGCTGGCTGTGGCGGAAGCGGGTGGACCGGAAAGCATGAAGTTCGGCGGGCCTGAGCCGGGCCGGCGTGGGCCCACTATGTCAGGCAAGGTCCTTCAAGGTGGGGCGCGATGGCGTCGTGGCTGGCGATCGACGCCTTCCTGGCAGGTGGAGGAGCGCTGCTGGACGTGCGCAGCCCGGCGGAGTTCGCCAAGGCTCACATTCCCGGGGCCATCAATCTGCCGCTGTTCAGCGACCTCGAGCGGGCCGAGGTGGGACTGACCTACAAGCAGCGGGGTTCCCAGCCGGCGGTTCAAGCGGGGCTGGCGCTGGTGGGCCCGAAGCTGGCGGCCCTGGGCGATGGACTGCTCGCGCACCATAAGGCCGCCGGAGGTGGGCCCTTGCGCATCCACTGCTGGCGTGGCGGCATGCGCTCGGCCAGCGTCGGCTGGCTGGCCGAAACCCTGGGTCTGTCGGTGCAGTTGCTGGAGGGGGGATACAAGGCGTACCGCCACTGGGTGCTGACGAGCTTCGAGCGCCCCTGGCCCCTGAGGCTGCTGGGCGGGCGCACCGGTACGGGCAAGACCGACCTGTTGCTGGAACTGGCCCGCCGCGGGGTGGCGGTGGTCGATCTCGAAGGACTGGCCCATCACCGCGGCAGCAGCTTCGGCGGGCTGGGCCTGCCCCCCCAGCCCAGCAGTGAGCACTTCGAGAACCGCCTGGCAGCGGCGCTCGCCACCTGCGCGGATGCCGATGAGATCTGGCTGGAGGCTGAAAGTGCCCAGGTGGGTCGCTGCCGCATCCCGGTGGGTCTCTGGCGGCAGATGCAAAGTGCTCCGGTGCTGGAGATCAGCCGTCCCCTGGGGGAACGGCTGAGACGGCTGGTGGCGGTCTATGGGGTTCAGGAGGCCGATGACCTGGCGGAGGCGACCAGGAGGATCGCCCGGCGGCTGGGGCCTGTCCGCACCCAGGAGGCCCTGGCGGCGATCGAGCGACGCGACTGGACCGAGGCCTGCCGCTGGATGCTCGACTACTACGACCGCTGTTACGACCATGAGCTGGAGCGCCAGCGCAAGCGAACGGATCCCTGCTCCGCCCATCGCTCCCTCGACCTCCATGACTGGGACGAGGAGCGCTCCGCCACCATGCTCCTGAACCAAGAAGGATCAAGTCCGTGTGAACTGTGAAGGCGTGATCGGAGGGTCTGCTTAGGATCGGACTTTGCCCCACCCCGATGACGGCCATTCAGTTCTTCCGCGGGGTGGACGAGCCCGTGATTCCCGATATCCGCCTGACCCGCTCCCGTGATGGACGAACCGGCCAGGCCATGTTCGTGTTCGAGCAACCCCAGGCGCTGGCTCCTGAAACCATGGGCGACATCACCGGGATGTTCCTGCTTGATGAGGAAGGTGAACTGGTCACCCGGGAGGTGAAGGCCCGGTTCGTGAACGGCAAACCCAGTGCCCTCGAGGCCACCTACACCTGGAAGACGGAAGAGGATTTCGACCGGTTCATGCGTTTCGCCGAGCGCTACGCCGCCGGCCATGGACTCGGTTTCGCCGAAAAGGACGGTGACACCGAGGAGGACGGGGCCACCCCCGGACCGGCCGCTGAGGGCGAGCCCGAGGACGCTTGAAATTCGGGCACTGGCTGGGCCTGGCGGCCATCATCACCGCCGCTGGCCTTCTCTGGAGCCTGCGCGGTTTGCTGCTGCAGCTCTTCGCTGCCGTGGTGCTGGCCATGGCGATCTGCACATTGGTGGGTGCCGTGCGGTCGCGGTTGGATTGCTCCAGGCCCCTTGCTCTGACCATCAGCCTGGGGGCCGTGGCCCTGGTGGTGGTGGTGGGCGGTGCGGTGCTGATCCCTCCCTTCGTGGAGCAGTTCACCGAGCTGCTGGTCAAGCTGCCCGATGCGGCGGATGTGCTGATCGGTCTGGCCCGCCGGATGCTGGCCCATGTCAGCCGGGTGCTGTACGGCCGCCATGACGGCTCGCTGGAGTGGCTTCAGCAGCTCTGGCCGGCCAGGGGGCCCAGCCCCGATGTGCTGGCCGGCGGGCTGGGCAGCGGCGCCCTGCGGCTGCTGGGTCTGGCGAGCAACCTGGGCAGCGGCACTCTGCAACTGGTTTTCGTCGTGGCGGTGAGTCTGATGCTCGCCGTTCAGCCCACCGCCTACCGCGATGTGCTGGTGCTGCTGGCTCCCTCCTTCTACCGACGGCGTCTGCGCCAGGTGCTCGACCTCTGCGGTGCGGCTCTGAGCAACTGGATGGTGGGAGTCGCCATCAGCTCGGTCTGCGTGGCCCTGCTGGCGGGTCTCGGCCTGTCGCTGCTGGGGGTGAAGCTGGTGGTGGCCAACGCCCTGCTGGCAGGTCTGCTCAACGTGATCCCCAACGTGGGCCCCACGCTGAGCACGATCTTCCCCATGGCGGTGGCCCTGCTCGACGACCCCTGGAAAGTCCCGGCCGTTCTCGGGCTCTACGTGGTGGTGCAGCACCTGGAGAGCTACGTGATCACCCCGTCGGTGATGCACGCCAAACTTCGACTGCTGCCGGGTCTCACCCTCACCGCCCAGTTCCTGTTCACCGTGATCTTCGGTCCGCTGGGCCTGCTCCTGGCCCTGCCGATGGCGGTGTGTGTGCAGGTGATCGTGCGTGAGGTGCTCATCCACGACATCCTCGATCCCTGGAAACGCCAGCGGTTGTCCCCATGAACGGCCGAGCCCTCCTGGGGACCCTCGCCCTTGTGCTGCTGGCCCTGCTGGTGTGGGAACTGCGCTGGGTGCTGCTGGTGCTCTTCGGGGCTGTGGTGCTGGCCGTGGCGCTGGATGTGCCCGTGAGCCTGCTGCGTCGCCGGCTGCCCCTGAACCGCCCCAGTGCCGTGATCCTGGTGATCGTGGCCCTGGGCCTGGTGGGCTGGAAGGTCTCGGAGCTGTTGCTGCCCGAGCTGCTGCAGCAGGCCGATCAGTTCACGCAGCTTCTGCCTGTGCTCCTGCAGCGTCTGGGTGATCTGGCCGGTGGCTCCATGGCCTTTCGCAGCTTCGAGGAACGGTTGCTGGAGCTGGCCACCTGGGACAAGCTTCAGCCCCTGGGCACCCAGCTCCTGGGGGTTGCGGAGGGCGCCGCCAATTCCACCATCCAGATCCTGCTGATGGTGCTGCTGGCGATTCTTCTGGCCCTGGATCCACGGCCTCACCAGCGGCTGGTGCTGGCGGCCACCCCGCTGTTCTGGCGTCCGTCGATGCAATCGCTGCTGCGGGAGGCGCGCGAGGCCCTCGGCGGCTGGCTGGCGGGGATGACCATCTCGGCGGTGACGGTGTTTCTGCTCACCTGGGCCGGCCTGGCGCTGCTGAGGGTGCCCCTGGCCCTGCTGAGCGGGCTGGTCTGCGGTCTGCTCACCTTCGTGCCCACGATCGGCCCGACGGTGGCCACGGCTCTGCCTCTGGCGGTGGCCCTGCTGATCTCCCCGGCCAAGGTGGTCCAGGTGCTGGTGCTGCGCCTGATGCTGCAGAACGCGGAAGCGTTCGTGCTCACTCCGCTGCTGCTCAGCCGCACGGTCAACCTGCTGCCCACGGTGGCCCTGATGGCCCAGCTGAGCCTCGGTGCCCTGCTGGGGCTGCCGGGAGTGCTGCTGGCTCTGCCGCTGGTGGTGGTGCTGCAGGTGGTCTTCCAGCGGGTGCTGGTGGAGCAGGTGATGGACCGCTGGACCTGATCAGCGGTAGTGCCTGGTCAGGCTGGGGGTGAGCAGCAGCACGGCCACGGCCAGGGGATGCTGCTGGATCGCCGTGAACAGGGACGACCAGGTGAAATGGTCGACCAGCAGCCGCAGTTCCGAACTGAGGTCGCCGAAGGCCAGGAGAGCCAGCAGCACGGGGATGAGCGGCGGGAGGCGCCGCATCAAGCCGCGCCGGCAGGGGCCGATCCGTCTTCTGGAGCTGATCCCACGAACCCCTTGCCGCTGAGCAGGGGCAGCAGGGTGGGGGCCACGCCGATGCTGGACCAGCTGCCGACGCTGATCCCCGCGGTGAGCGCCACGGAGAACCAGAACAGGCTGCTGCCACCGAAGAACAGAATCGCCAGCAGGGGCAGCAGGGTGGTGAGCGAGGTGTAGAGAGAGCGGGTCAGGGTGGCATCGACCGCCACATCCACCTGATCGCTGAAGGGGAAGGCACCCAGGCTTGTTTTCTGCTCACGGATCCGGTCGAAGACCACCACGGTGTCATTGACGGAGTACCCAGCCACGGTGATCAGAGCCACGGCGAAGAGGGAATCCACTTCCACACCCAGCAGCAGTCCGAGCCAGGCGAACAGCCCTGTGGTGATCAGCACGTCGTGGGCCAGGCAGAGGATCGCCAGGAAGGCGAAAACCCTGTCGTAGCGGAGGGTGATGTAGAGGGCGATGGCCGCGAAGCTCACCAGCAGGGAGAGGAGGCTGCTGCGCAGCAGCTGATCGCCGAGGGTGGGGCCGATGGTGTCCACGGAGGTGCCGCCATCCTTGAACGGCCCCAGGCTGCCAGCCAGCTGGCTGATCACAGCGTTGCCCTGCTCGGCGCTGAGGCTGGGAAGTCGCAGCTCGATCGAGCGCCCCTGATCCAGCACCTGCACCGGTGCGCCGCGCAGGTCCGGGGCGGCCGCACCACCCTCTTCGGGCAGCTTCAGGTCGCCGAGTCGCTCCTCCACCTGGGGAACGGTGATCGCTGGGCAGTTGGGCGCGCAGGCCCTCTCCAGCTGGATGCGGGTGCCACCGGTGAAGTCGAGGCCGGGTTTGAGCGGGGCGCCGATGGCGGGGTTGAGCCAGCACAGGCCGATGCCGATCAGGCTGATCAGACAGGCCACAGCCGAGCCCCACCAGGCGATGCGCCGGTGGCGGGTGATGCGGAAGTACTGGATCTTCGGCAATGCTGCCGGTCCCGATGGGGAAGTGGTCATGGGTTGCTCAGGCGGCTGGCGAGGTCAGCTGGCGGCTGGGCAGGAAGTAAGTGGTCCGGCGCAGGGTCGGGTAGCTCATCATCAGTCGCAGGAGCACGCGCGTGCAGGAGAGGGCGGTGAACAGGCTGAGCAGCAGACCGATGCCGAGGGTGACGGCAAAGCCTTTGACCAGGCCTGTTCCCAGGGCAAAAAGGGCGATGCAGCTGATCAGCCCGGTGACGTGACCATCGAGGATCGAGCTGAAGGCCAGCGAGAAGCCACCGTCGATCGAGCGGATCAGGGTGTTGCCCGAGCGCAGCTCCTCCTTCACCCGCTCGAAAATCAGCACATTGGCGTCCACCGCCATGCCGATCGAGAGGATGAAGCCGGCAATGCCCGGCAGGGTGAGGGTCACGGGGATCAGGGCGTAGGTGGCCAGGTTGAAGAGGGCGTAGAGGCTGAGGGCCACGACGGCCACGGCCCCGGGCAGCCGGTAGACCACCACCATGAAGACCGCGACCAGGGCCAGACCCGCGAGGGCAGCCACCAGACTGGTGCGGATGTTCTCAGCCCCGAGCAGCGGGCCGACGGTGCGCACCTCAATGATCTTCACGGGCAGGGGCAGAGAGCCGCCCCGGAGTTGCACCTCCAGATCGCGGGCCTCTTCGGCCGTGAAATTGCCCGTGATGCTGGCGGCGCCTCCGGTGATTCCGGCCGCGGCGAACTCCTGGCTCACGGAGGCTTCGCTGATCGAGCGGCCATCGAGCACGATGCCCAGCAGCCGGTTGCTGCCCGCGATCGACTGGGTGAGCTTGGCGAAGGCCTCACCTCCCTGGCGGTTGAAGTTGAGGGTCACATCCCAGCCGGTGCCGGTCTGTTGCTGCTGGCGGCCCGCCGTGACCAGGTCCTTGCCGGTGAGGGCGGCCGGTTCGTAGAGCGCCACCACACGTTTGTTCACTTCATCCAGCAGGGCTTCGATCTGCTCGGTTTCCCCAGCCCCCGGCGGCACCGACACCCCGAGCTCGCGCAGGGCCTTGGCCAGATCCTCGGCTGGGAAGCTCGGGGTCTGTGCAGGGGGTTGGCCTGGCGCCGCAGGCTGTGCTGGTTCCGCAGAGGTACGGCGCCGGCTGAGGTCAAGAACCGACTGGGCCTGGCGTTTGAGCCGCAGAAGCCCCTGCATCTCCCGCTCGGTACCGGGCTTCTGGGCGCGGAATTCCAGCAGGGCCGTGGTGCCGAACACCTTGGCGGCCCTGGTGGGGTCCTGTTCGCCCGGAAGCTGCAGCACCAGCTGGTCGTCACCGATGGTCTGCAGGGTGGATTCGGCCACGCCCAGTCCGTTGACGCGGCGGTCGAGCACCTCCTTGACAGCCTCGAGCTGCTCCCGCTGCACGGTCTTGATCGCACCGGCCGGAAGCACCTGCAGGGTGAGCTGACTTCCTCCACGCAGATCGAGCCCGAGCTGAAGGGGGAAGCTGAACAGAACGGCTCCGGCGGCGATCGCCAGAGCCAGGATCAGGGCGAACAACCCCTGCTGGCGTGCCATCTCAGATCGTGCCTGCCTTGAGCTGCCTGGCGGCCTCGACGATCTGCCGGGGCTGGATGATCGTCAGATTCTCGAGGGCGCCGTTGTAGGGGGTGGGGATGTCCTGGCTGGAGAGGCGCAAGGGCCTGGCGTCGAGATCATCGAAGCAGTGTTCGGTGATCAGGGCCAGCAGTTCGGCGCCGATGCCACCGGTCTTCATGCATTCCTCGACCACCATCACCTTGTGGGTCTTGCGGATCGAACGGGTGATGGTCTCCAGGTCAAAGGGCTTGAGGCTGATCAGGTCAATCAGCTCCACACTCACTCCATCGGCTTCGAGCTGCTCCACTGCCTTGAGGCAGTGGTAGCGCATGCGGGAGTAGGTGAGGATGGTGATGTCCTTGCCCTCGCGCACCACTTCAGCCTGATCCAGGGAACAGATGTAATCTCCCTCGGGAATCTCTTCGCTGAGGTTGTACAGCAATACGTGCTCGAAGAACAGCACGGGGTTGTTGTCTCGGATGGCGGCCTTCATCAGGCCCTTGGCATTGGTGGGAGTGCTCACGGCCACGATCTTGATGCCGGGCACGGCGTGGAAATAAGCCTCGAGGCGCTGGCTGTGCTCAGCTCCCAGCTGTCGCCCGACACCACCGGGACCACGCACCACCGTTGGAATGGTGTAATTGCCGCCGCTGGTGTAGCGCAGCATCCCCATGTTGTTGGAGATCTGGTTGAAGGCCAGCAGCAGGAAGCCCATGTTCATCCCCTCCACGATCGGGCGCAGTCCCGTCATCGCGGCACCGACGGCCATCCCCGTGAAACTGTTCTCGGCGATCGGGGTGTCCAGCACCCGAAGTTCGCCGTACTTCTCGTAGAGATCCTTGGTGACTTTGTAGGAGCCGCCGTACTGGCCGACATCTTCCCCGAACACACACACGTGGGGGTCACGGGCCATCTCCTCGTCGATGGCGTCGCGCAGGGCGTTGAAGAGAAGTGTCTCGGCCACGGACGGTCTGCGAACCCGGCGACTGCCGGTGGAGCGGCCAACTTATCTCAGCCCCCAGCGGCGAAGGTGGCCAGCAGCAGCACCGAGAGCAGCATGCCCGGGGAGAGCAGCAGGGCCAGGAGGCCGAGATCGTGGGGAGTCATGGCTGAAACACGCGCCGACTCAGCCTAGGAAGCCTCGCTCTCACCGACCGGCAGCAGGCTGCGAATGAAGACAAGGAACAGCCCCAGTGCCACGAAGGCAAAGGTGAAGGTGGCCAGGAAGCTCATGCCCACCACCAGTGTCTTCATGGCCGTGCCGATGCTCTGGGCAAAGGCCTTGCTGTAGTGGGGCGGATGCAGGCTGTACCAACCCACCACCCGCTGGCTGAGTCCCAGACAGACCCAGGCCAGCAGTCCACTCGTGAGGGAGCCGGAGAGAAAACTGAGCGGACCCTTACGCGGGGGGCTCGGTTGGGATTCGGTGGGCTCCGGTGTGCTCATGGGGCCTGGGCTGATTCGATGATCCTGGCCCCCCGGCTGCTGCAGCGGCAGCACCAGGCCTCGAAACCGCCCTCGGCCAGGGCCTCCCGCAGCTGCTCCCGGGCCGACTCGGCCTGCTGCAGGCCGGCGAAGAGGGCGAACAGGCTGGGCCCCGACCCGCTCATCGCCACCGCCAGCGGTTCGTTCGCCTGGCGCAGCAGCCTCAGCCCCGCTCGCACACTCTCCTGCTCCGGCTCCACCACCACCTGCAGGTCGTTGCGCAGGGGCGGCAGGGGCCGATCCCCATGCAGCGCCGTCAGCAACGCCCCGTGGCGCAGGCTCTGACGCCGTTGCTCGAAGTCGCTCTCGCGTTCGAGATAGAAGTCGCCACGCAGCTCACGGCAGCGGCGATAGGCCCATGGGGTGGAGACACTGGCGGTCGGGTCCTTGATCAGCAGCACCGCCAGCTCCTCAGGGCCCCGGGGGCCCAGGACGAGCGGAGCCTCTTCAGGCAGCGGCACCGGCTCGAGGATCTCCCCGCGGCCGAAGCAGAGCTGGGTGCCGCCGGAGAGGGTGAAGGGCACATCCGACCCCAGCTCCGCCGCCAGCTGCTGCAGGCTGCCTTCGTCGAGCTGGAGACCCCAGAGCCGGTTGAGGCCCAGCAGGGCGGCCGCCCCGTCGCTGGAGCCGCCGGCCAGGCCGGCGCCGACGGGGATGCGTTTGTCCAGCTGGATCGTGGCTCCCAGCTCCGGCCTGCCGGCGTGCTGCCTGAGGCGCTCGGCGGCACGCACCACCAGGTTGCCGCCGTCGGTGGGCAGGGTGCTGCCTGGGCAATGCAGCACGATCGCCCCATCATCCCGGGGCTCGATCGCCAGGCGATCGGCCAGATCGAGGCTCTGCATCACCATCGCCAGCTCATGGAAGCCATCGCCCCGCAGTCCGAGCACCTCCAGATGGAGGTTGATCTTGGCCGGGGCCTCCACCAGCAGGGGGGCCGAGCGGGTGAGCGCTGGGACGGGGTCAGCCATGGGCGGTTTGCTCGGGGATGGGTGGGCTCGACACACGCGGGCTCTGAGGTGTGGGGCACAACTGTCGGGTCAGCTCCACCCAGCGCTGGGGTGAGAGATCCTGGGGCCGCTGCCTGAGGGACACCCCTGCCCGCTGAGCCCGTTCGCTCAGCTCCTCCTCGGGCCAGAGCCCGGCCAGCGAGTTGCGCAGCATCTTGCGGCGGGACGCGAAGCACCGCTTGAGCAGGCCCTCGAGCCGCCCGGCCAGCTGCGGCTCCAGCCTCTCCGATGGCGGCAGGGGATCGAGCACGATCACCTCCGACATCACCTTCGGTGGCGGCTGGAAGCAGCGGGGAGGAACGGCGCAGACCGAGCGGCAGTGCGCCAGCAGTTGCAGGCGCACGCTCAGGGCGCTGAAGGCGCTGCTTCCGGCCACCGCCCGGATGCGCTCGCCCACCTCCTGCTGCACGAGCAGCACCAGGCGCTGGTAGGGGCTGGCCAGGGGACGGTCGAGCCGGCCGACCAGCCGCTCCAGCAGTGGGCCGGTGATGTTGTACGGGATGTTCGCGACCACCTTGTCAGCCGGAGGCAGATCCAGGCGCAACACGTCACCCTCCAGCAGCTGGAAGCGTTCATCGCCGGCGAACTGCCGGCGCAGGCCGGCCACCAGGTCGCGGTCCAGTTCGATGGCATGCAGTTCCGCCAGCCCTGTGGCCAGGAGCCGTTCCGTGAGCGCTCCACGGCCCGGGCCCACTTCCAGCACCCGCTCCCCCGGCTGCAGCTCCGCCGCCGCCACGATCCGCTCCAGCACGCCGGCATCGGTGAGCCAGTGCTGGCCGAAGCGCTTGCGGGTGTGGTGGCCCCCGAAGGACATGGGTGTGACTGGGCGGGCCTTCCAGATTGCCCGGCCGGGCGGCCGATCCCTGGCTATCCCTGGCTCACCCACCTCTCAGGCCGCCATGGGCCCCATTCGCCTCCGTCCATCGACCCCCGTCGCGTCGATCGGATCATTCCGCTCCCCAGGGCCTTCTCCGGTGCACTGGGCGCCGTGGAGGGCCCTCTGTGCGGCCGCTGCTCTGCCCTGCCTGATCTGGGTGGCTCCGGCCCACTGCGGCAGCGTCAGCGCCGACTCCGTCTGGAGCAGGGACGATGCGCTCCAGCGCGCCAGGCAACTGGTGCCGCGGGGGGCGATCCCCGGCCGGCACCGCTGCCAGGAGCTGACGGTGGGCATGGGCAACTACCGCTACCGCTGCAGCGTGGAGTTCAGCCAGCCGCCGGCCGGGCAGCAGGCGGATCAGCAGACAGCTCCACAACCGCAGCCGATGTCACCACTGCAGGGGCCAGCGGAGGCTCAGCCCTCCCCCTGAGCCGCCGCAAGTGTCTCCAGCGGCAGCCAGCGCACGGCACCGGCCGTCGGTGGCAGGGGCACCAGGGCACAGACCACCTCCAGGGTGTGCTGAGCCTGCTCGGGATGCTCCGCCAGCCAGCAGCTCACCGCCCTGGCCAGCCGCCGGCGTTTGCTCGTTCCGAGGGCGGCCACGCCCCAGCCATCGACGCCGCAGCGTCGGCGCCCCTTCACCTCCACCACCAGCAGCCGGCCTGGCTTGGTCACCACCAGGTCCAGCTCACCCCAGCGGCAACTCCAGCGGCTGGAGAGGCGCCGCCAGCCCCGCTGGCGCAACAGGCGCCAGGCGCGCTGCTCGGCCCAGGCCCCGGGCAGTGCGCTGCGGCTTCGGGCGCGTTGCGTTCTGCTCTGGGTCAACGGGCTGGTCTCGGGCTTTTCCTAGGGTTCCCGTGGTGTCCCTTTCCTGCCATGGCTGCCCCGCTGCGTTCACTGGTCCAGGGCCTGGTGGCCTGGCTGGGCTGTGGCCTGCTGGCGCTGCTGCTGTTGCTGCCTGCCGCTCCGGCCCCTGCCGCGATGGACTACGCCAAACAGGTGCTGATCGGCGCTGATTTCCATGACGCTGATCTGCGCGGAGTCACGTTCAATCTCACCAATCTGCGCGACGCCAATCTCTCAGGCGCCGACATGCGTAACGCCAGCCTGTTCGGCGCCAAGCTCCAGGACGCCGACATGCACGGCGTCGACCTGCGCGAGGCCACCCTGGATTCGGCGGTGCTGGAGGGCACCGATCTGCGCGACGCCGTGCTGGAAGATGCCTTCGCGTTCAACACCAAGTTCGTGAACGTGGCGATCGAGGGGGCTGATTTCACCAATGTGCCCCTGCGCGGGGATGTGCTCACCTCCCTGTGCGCCATGGCCAGCGGCACCAATCCCGTCACGGGCCGTGTCACCCGCGACACCCTCGGCTGTCCCTGACCCCAATCCACCCGCTGCCATGAGCTTCGACGCCCACAGCCTCGAGCGCCTTCGCCAGCTCGGCCGTCAGCTGCCCCAGCCCCTGCCGGTGCCGCCTGCCAGCACCAAGCCCAGGGCCACCGAGCAACGCCACCAGGTCGAGCTGGAGTCCGACCCTGAGCAGCTCTTTCGCGAATTGATGCAGGTGAGCCCCGACGGCAGCGTTCCGCCTCATCTGATGGAGCGTCTGCGCGGCCTGGAGGCCAGCCGCTCGGCCCAGCAGGCCAGCGAGCGGCGCGCTCCGGCTGGTCCATCCGCTACACCGGCAACCCAGACCAGCCGCCGCCGGGGTCCTGGGCGCAGCACCGCTCCCCGGGCCGATCCCCGCCTGGCGGTGGAGCACCCCGATCTCTACACCGCCTTCCACTCCTTGCTTCTCGAGGACGAGGACGACGATTGAGCGGCTGCGGAGCACCCCCTGTCGCTTCGGGTCAGGGGACAGTCTGAGATGCCGATCATCGAGGCCCGCGGGCTCGGCAAGTGCTTCCGGGTGGCCGACAAGTCACCCGGCCTGGCTGGAACCCTGCGCCACTTCTTCGCTCGCCGCTTCAAGGACATTCCTGCGGTGCGGGATGTCAGCTTCAGCATCGAGCCCGGCGAGGTGGTGGGCTTCCTGGGGGGCAATGGAGCCGGCAAGACCACCACACTCAAGATGCTCACCGGCCTGATCGAGCCCAGTGCCGGTGAGGTGCGGGTGGCTGGCTTCAGGCCCTTCCGCCGCCAGACGGCCTTCCTGCGGACGATCACCCTGGTGATGGGGCAGAAGCAGCAGTTGATCTGGGACCTCCCCCCGCTCGATTCCCTGCGGGTCAATGCGGCGGTCTACGGCATCAGCGACGCCGAAGCCCGCCGTCGCATCGATGAACTGGCCGAGATGCTGGAGCTGGGGGAGGAGTTGCGCCGGCCTGTGCGCAAGCTCTCGCTCGGCCAGCGCATGAAGGCCGAGCTGCTGGCGGCGCTGCTGCATCGTCCCTCCGTCCTCTTTCTCGACGAACCCACACTCGGGCTGGATGTGAATGCCCAGGCGCGGGTGCGTGAGTTCCTCGCTGATTACAACCTCCGCACCGGCGCCACCGTCCTGCTCACCAGCCATTACATGGGCGACATCACCGCCCTCTGCCGGCGGGTGCTGCTGATCGACCAGGGCCATCTCTTCTATGACGGCAGCCTGCAGGAGCTGACCCAGCAGCTCGCCCCATACCGGGAGGTCTGCTGTGATCTGGGGGCGGTCTACCCGCCGGAGGCGTTCGCTGGTTTCGGCGAAATCGAATCCCTCGCAGGTCACCGGCTGCGGCTGCTGGTGTCACGGGATCGGCTCACGGCCACCATCTCGCGGCTGCTGTCCACCTTTCCCGTGCTCGATCTGGAGGTGAACGATCCGCCGGTGGAGGAGATCATCGGCCGCCTCTTCCGTGAGGGGGTGGTGGGATGAAACGGACGCTCCGGCTGGCACGGGTGCTGCTCTCGGTCCAGTACGCCTACATGCTCGAGTACCGCGCCGAGATCGCGCTCTGGGCCCTCTCCGGCCTCCTGCCCCTGATCATGCTGGCCCTCTGGAGCGGCGCCGGGGCGGCCGCAGATCTCAGCCTCAGTCCGGCGGCGCTGAACCGCTACTTCCTGGCGGCCTTCGTCGTGCGTCAGTTCACGGTGGTCTGGGTGATCCATGTGTTCGAGGAGGACTCCCTGCAGGGGCGTCTCTCCCCCTACCTGCTGCAACCTCTGCACCCGTTCTGGCGCTACCTGGCCGCCCACATCGCCGAGCAGGCCACGCGGGTGCCCTTCGTCCTGGCGATCGTGCTGGCGGTCTGGCTGCTGGGGGCTGGGGCCAGCGGCTGGCCACCGCCCTCCACGTGGCTGCTGGGCCTGCTGGTGACCCACCTGGCCTTTCTGCTGCGGTTCCTGCTGCAGTCGGTCATCACCATGGCCTGCTTCTGGAGCGAGCGGGCGGCGGCCCTGGATCGCCTGCTGCTGATCCCTTACCTGTTCCTCTCGGGACTGGTGGCGCCGCTGGAGGCCTTTCCCCCCGGCCTGCGCCGCCTGGCGCAGGTCACCCCCTTCCCATCGATGGTCGACTTCCCGGCCAGGCTCCTCTCCGGCGGCGAGGTGAACCTGGCCGGGGGGCTGGTGACGATGGCCGCCTGGATGGCCCTGCTCTTGCCCCTCTATCTGCTGCTCTGGCGCGCCGGACTGCGCCGCTACGCGGCGATGGGGGCCTGATGGGGCGCTATGCACGCACCCTGAGGGAGTTCTGGGTCTCGGCGCTGGCGATGGAACTGGAGTATCCGGCCAACGCGTTGATCGAGCTGCTCTCGGTGCTCGGCAACCTGGCCGGCAGCGTGGTGGTGCTGGCGCTGTTCTATGGCCGTGGCCATGGCCTCGGGGGCTGGAGCTGGGATGAGGCCCTGGTGGTGCTGGGGGTCTACACCCTGCTCGATGGCTTCAGCAGCACCCTGCTCCAGCCCAACCTGGGGGCGATCGTGAATCATGTGCGCACCGGCAGCCTCGATTTCGTGCTGCTGAAGCCGATCGACAGTCAGTTCTGGCTCTCGGCCCGAAGCTTCTCCCCCTGGGGCCTGCCAGGTCTGCTGGCGGGGCTGGGGCTGATCGTGCTGGCAGCGGGACGGGCGGGGGCCACCCCATCGCCGCTCACTCTGCTGGGCACCGCTCTGCTGCTCCTGTGCAGCGCCCTGATCCTCTACAGCCTCTGGTTCGCGCTGGCGGCCACCAGCATCTGGTTCGTGAAGGTGTGGAATGCCACGGAGGTGCTGCGTAGCACGTTGGTGGCAGGCCGCTTTCCCGTCAGTGCCTATCCCCCTGCTCTGCGCACGCTGTTCACCCTGGTGCTGCCGGTGGCCTTCCTCACCACCGTGCCGGCGGAAGCGATCCTGGGCCGCGCCACCCTTCCCTGGGTGCTGGCCAGCCTGGGGATGGCCGTAGTGGCCCTTGGCCTCAGCCGTGGCCTGTGGCGCCATGCCCTGCGCTACTACACCTCGGCGTCCAGTTGACCGAGAAGGCGATGACGCGGGGATCAGAATGAGTCTCCGGCCGTGGTTCGGCCTCCCCCCGCCTCGGCACCTCGACACACGTGGCACAGCAGCGAGACGGTTGGTCCCACGGTCACTGGATGCGCCATCAGGAGCAGCACCGCACGTCCCGGGTGGGCTGGCTGCGGGCTGCGGTGCTCGGGGCCAATGACGGCATTGTCTCCACCGCCAGCCTGCTGGTGGGGGTGGCGGCGGCCGAGGCCGACCATGCCGCGATCATGCTGGCCGGAGCGGCCGGACTGGTGGCCGGAGCGATGTCGATGGCGGCCGGTGAATACGTGTCGGTGAGTTCCCAGGCCGACACCGAGCAGGCCGACCTGGCCAGGGAGCGTCAGGAGCTCGCCGATGACGCGGCTGCGGAGCTGGCCGAGCTCACCGGCATCTACGTGCATCGGGGCCTGGAGCCCGCCCTGGCCCATGAGGTGGCGCTGCAGCTCACCCGTCACGATGCCCTCGGAGCCCATGCCCGCGATGAACTGGGCATCACCGACTCCCTCGCCGCCCGGCCCGTCCAGGCCGCTCTGACTTCGGCAGCGATGTTCTCGATCGGGGCGGCGCTGCCCCTGGGCACGGCCGCTTTCCTGCCCGCCTCCAGAATCGGGGTGGTGGTCTCGCTCACCTCGCTGCTGTTCCTGGGGCTGCTGGGCGGGGTCTCTGCCAGGGCCGGTGGCGCCAGACTGAGCACCGCCATCCTTCGGGTCACCATCTGGGGGGCTCTGGCGATGGGAGCCACGGCCCTGATCGGCTTCCTGCTGGGGGTCTCCCCCTGAGCGGCTCAGATCGGTGCGGACACCGATATCGTCCTGCCTGCGACCAGCCTCCGGATCCTTCCATGCCCGCTTCCCACCGTCGCTGGTCTCTGCTCGCTCTGGTGGGTCTGACTCTGCTGGTGATCGGCTCTG
Organism: Synechococcus sp. BA-124 BA4; assembly: GCF_034931165.1. Taxonomy (NCBI): domain Bacteria; kingdom Bacillati; phylum Cyanobacteriota; class Cyanophyceae; order Synechococcales; family Synechococcaceae; genus Synechococcus; species Synechococcus sp. BA-124 BA4. Next base: position 65,669 of record NZ_JAYGIA010000066.1, read on the forward strand.
CAGCGGCCTTCGGACCGCGGCAGCGGGGCCCTCTCCTGGCGGTGGTGGAGGCACCGTCTCCGCCCGCATCAGAGCCTGAGCCTCCCCCGCCTCCGGTCACGGTTCTGCTCCCTTCGGAGCCGGGTCTGCCCCTGGCGGCCGATGGTCGCCACTATCCGGTCGTGCCCAGCGATCCCCAGACCGTGGCCGAGCTGCTGGTGTCGCTCGAGGAGGCGCTGCGTTCGCCCACCACCCCGGGGGAGTCGTTGCCGGCTCTGGGCCACCAGCACCAGGTGATCCTGCGGGTGCTGGCGGTTCGTGAGAGCCAGGCCCAGGAGGTGCGCCGCCGGCTTCCCCCCCGTTGGCAAGGTGTGCTGGACCATCACCTTGCGGCCCGCCGTGCCTTCCTCTCCATGCGCCGCCGCGGTCCGGGCAGTGCCACCCTGCCGGCCTGGAGGATCGTGGCGCCTGAGCCGGCGGAGAACCTCCTGCGCTTCCACCACAGCGCTGCGGCGGCCACCGGCATCGACTGGGAAGTGCTGGCCGCCGTCAACCTGGTGGAAACGGGCATGGGCCGCATCGATGGGGTTTCGGTGGCCGACGCCCGCGGGCCGATGCAGTTCCTGCCCACCACCTGGGCCCAGCCTGGTGTCGGCAAGGGGGATATCCGCGATCCCCACGACGCCATCCACGCCGCCGCCCGCTATCTGGTGCGCCGCGGCGGGTTGAAGGACATTCGCAAGGGGCTCTGGGGGTACAACAACAGCGACTACTACGGCAAGGCCGTGCTCCACTACGCCGCCCTGCTGCGCGAGGATCCCGCCGCTTACACGGGTCTTTACCACTGGGAAATCCACTTCGCCTCCAATGCCGGTGACCTCTGGCTGCCCGTGGGCTATGCCCAGACCAGACCCATTCCGGTGGCCGTCTACCTCCAGCGGTTCCCCGCCAGTGCACCGCCGGCCGCCAACCGTGGTGGCTGAGGCGGCCATGGCTCCACCGAGTGAAGGAGCTTGTCGACCTGGTTCCCCAACGCGGCTTCTGGATCAGGCTGGGATCCAGGAGCATGGGAAGCCCTATGGCCATGACGGTGAAGTCCCTGGTGCCGGGCGAGGCCGAGTCCGTGGCGGTGTCGTTCAGCAGCCTCATGGCGCTGGTTGTCTGCTTCCTGGTGCTGGCCCTCGGGGTGGGTCAGATCAGTGCGGTGATGCCGAGCCTCACGGGAGCCTCCGCGGACGAGGCCGGCCGGCCTTGACCAGTCGCTCCGGTTGGATCGGCCACCTCGGTGAGGGGCCGGTCTGATGAAGGCTCGTTTGGTGCTCGGTCCCGTGCACGTCTGCCCGCAGGTGCGCGAATGGCTGGATCTCGAGACGCTGCAGCGCCTGGTGTCCCGCCACCGCCGCGGCGACTGGGGTGAGGTCGATGCCCGTGATGCCAGGGCCAACACCCTGGCTGCTTACCACCAGTGCGGCCGGCTGCGCAGTGTCTACAACCTGGGCCAGGGGCTGTGCATCTGGGTGATCACCGACCACCTCGGCACCGACAGCCTGCAGACCACCGTGCTCATCCCCGCCGATGAGTGATCCGGTGCCTCCCATCGTCGACGCCAGCGGGGCACTTACGGCGATTGCCGAGCGTTTCGACCTCGGCGGCCCGGTCAGGGGCATCGAACCCCTGGGCCAGGGCAACGTCAACGACACCTACCTGGTGCGGCTGGGGGAGCCGGCCCGGCCCGCCGCCGTGCTGCAACGGGTGAACACCGGGGTGTTCTCAAGCCCAGAACTGGTGATGGCCAACCTGGTGGCCTTCAGCGATCATGTGGCCAGACGGCTGCTCGAACCTCCCAGGGAACTGGAGGGGCGCCGCTGGGTGGTGCCACGGGTGTTCCAGGCCCGCGCCGATGGCCGGCCCTGGGTGTGGGAAGGCTCCAGCTTCTGGCGTGCTCTGGGCTACGTGGAGCGGGCTCAATCCCTGGAGCGGATCGGTCACAGCGGCCATGCCCGTGAAGTCGGCTTCGGACTGGGCATGTTTCACCGGCTGATCAGTGATCTGCCCGCGGACCACCTGGCCGACACCCTGGAGGGATTCCACATCACCCCCAGCTATCTGCGTCAATTCGACCAGGTGATCGCCCAGCTCGGAACCTCCCCCGACCCAGAGCTCAGCGACTGTCTGACCTTCGTGGAGCAGCGTCGCTCTCTGGTGCCGGTGCTCGAGCAGGCCAAGGCGGCAGGGATCCTGCGTGAGCGCCCGATCCACGGCGATCCGAAGATCAACAACGTCATGCTTGATCTGGAGGGAGACCAGGCCGTCGCCCTCGTTGATCTCGACACCGTCAAACCCGGCCTGGTGCACTACGACATCGGCGACTGCCTGAGATCGGCCTGCAATCCCCTGGGAGAGGACATTGCCGACTGGAGAGCGGTGCACTTCGATGTGAGTCTCTGTGAAGCGTTGCTCAGCGGATACGGCAGCGTGGCCAGCTCCTTCCTCACTCCCGCCGACTACGACCACATCGCTGTGGCGATTCGCCTGATCAGCTTCGAGCTGGGGTTGCGCTTCCTCACGGATCATCTCGCCGGGGATCTCTACTTCAAGACCCGCTACAGAGGTCACAATCTGCTGCGGGCACGGGTTCAGTTCCGGCTCACCGAGAGCATCGAGGAGCAGGAGGCGGCCATTGAGGCCGTTGTGGCGGCGATCCGATGATGGCCTCCGGACCTGAGGACCCTGAGATCGCCTGGCAGTCGTTCGTCCTGCAACCGTTCCAATCCGGAGATCTGCCGCCAGGCCCAAGGCCAGCCGGTTCCGCTTCCCCGGGCACCGGCCTGGAGCTGAGCGGGCGGATCCGCTGCCGGGGTGGGGCCCTGGAGTTGTGTCTGCGCATTGGCGGCGATCTGAAGTCGGTGGCGCTGCCTGAGTCCTCAACCCGGCCCGAGCGCCGCGATGACCTCTGGCGCAGCACCTGTTTCGAGCTGTTTCTGGCAGCGGAGGGGCAGCCGGAGTACCGGGAAGTGAACCTGTCACCGGCCGGCCACTGGAACGTCTACCGCTTCTGCGGTTACCGCCATGGGATGGAGACCGAGCCCTCCCTGCGGGCGTTGCCCTTCGCGATCAGGGCAGGCCCCGGGGTCGTGGAGCTGGAGCTGGCCTGGCCGCTGCCGGATGACCTTCGCTCCTCCCCTTCTGCCCTGGTGGCTGGGGTCTGTGCGGTGATCGAGCAACAGCAGGGACAGCTCAGTTACTGGGCCGTGATCCACCCGGGCAAGGAAGCCGACTTTCACAGGCGTGACGGCCTGGTGCTGCGCCTCTGAGTTGCCTGATCGGCTCAGCGGAGGATTTGTGGGATGGAAGAGCCCAGAGTGAACCACCACCCCAGGCTCCTGCCCTAAGGCATCGTCATCGTGACATGCCGATCCATAAACATCTTCTCACAGGAGGCGAACAGCGAACTCTGGACTGACTCATCCATCTGGAGTGACCGACTGAAGTGACTCATCCATGTGAAATCAGGATCAATCCGGATTCAGGACCTGACTGGATGTCAGCAACCGGATCAGACGTTCAGCAGACGTTCAGCTGTATTCGCCGGGCATGTCCTGCTTGGTGATGGTCACCCTGCCGATGCGCTTGCCCGAGGCCCGCAGCAGTTCGTCTCCGGAGACATCGAAGCCCAGGGAGGTGGCGAGTCTGGCCACGTCATCAGCAGTGGAGGAACCCAGCACCTGCCGCCTGAGCTCCTCGTCGTCCTGGACCCTGGCGAGGAAGGCCCTGAGTTGCTCCTGGGACATGACGGCGGGCCGAGCGCGATGGTGTTCCAGCATGGCGCCCCCAGGGGACCGGACTCACTCTCCCCACTGACGCAGCAGGTTCGTGTAGCTGCGGCTGATCAGATCGAAGATCTCGTCCTTGCCGTCACGCTGGAAGATCGCCCGACGGGCCGTGTCCAGCTCGAACAGCAGCTCCCGCTGGTCCGCCCGGCGCACCCGGCTCTGGATCCAGCCCACCGCCGCCAGGCGCACCCCATCACGCACCGGCTCCACCCGGTGCAACTGGGTGCTGGGGTACACCAGGGCATGACCTGCCGGGCAGCGCAGGGCTTCCTCCCCCGTCGGGCTCTCCAGCACCAGCTCGCCGCCGCTGTAGGTCTCCGGATCACTCAGAAACAGGGTGAAGGAGAGGTCGGAGCGGCCGCCGGTCATGAAGGCATTGTCGACATGGCTTCCGTAGCCTTCGCCCACGCTGCTGCGGCTGAACAGCACGCCGTGAATGGCCACAGGCAGCGCGGCGGCCTGCATCAGGGGATGGGCCAGCAGAGTGGCCTGCACCTGGCTGGCCAGCTGGGCGTGCAGCGGGCTGCGCCGGTCCAGCTGGTGGTTGCGCTTGACGGAGCGGGCATGCCAGCCCGCCGTGTCAGCTCCCGGCAGCCAGCTGGTGTCCTCACGGCTCAGGGCCCTGCTCCAGTCCTCCACCTGGTGGGCCTGGAGCAGGGGTTCGAGGACGAAGCGCATGGTGGATGGTGAACAATGGCCGGATGGCTTCGACACGGCCCATGGACCGCTCCAGCATCGCTCTGTTCCTGGCCACGGCTGGCCTGGCCGCGGGTGTGGCCGGTTGCAGTCATGGCCAGACCCCCAGAACCAGCGCCCCGCTGATGGAGAAGCCGGCGATGAGCAGCCCCGGCGCCGAGTCCTCCAGCAAGGAAAAGCCGGGCAGCCATGACGGCATGAAGCCCCATGAAGGTGGGGAAGGGGGTGAGGGCTGACGTCGCGGTCCTCCCGTTCAGCCCGTCTGGGAGCTCTTGTTCCCGAGCAGCGCCCGGATCTGGTCTTCTCCCACGTCGTTGCGGATCTGCACCTCGCCGATGGCGGTGGGCAGCACGAAGCGCACGGTGCCGCTCCTCACTTTTTTGTCGCTCAGGAGGGTGAGCAGCACCGTCTCAGGATCAAGGGGTGGCAGATGCAATGGCAGGCCGGCCTTGGCGATCAGGGCGCACTGCCGCTGCTGCTCGGCCGGACTCCAGAGACCCATGGCCACGGCCAGGTCACCGGCTGCCACCATCCCCAGCGCCACCGCCTCTCCATGGAGGTACGTGCCGTAGCCGCAGAGGGTCTCCACGACGTGGCCGAGGGTGTGGCCGTAGTTGAGGATGGCGCGCAGGCCTCCTTCCCGTTCATCGGCCGCCACCACGCGGGCCTTGGCCGCCGCGGACCGCTCCAGCAGCCGTTGCAGCAGGCTGTCGCCCACTGCCTCCAGACTGGAGAGGTCGCCGGCGGCCTCCAGGTCGTTGAACAGCTGGGGATCACCGATCACCCCGTACTTGATCACCTCGGCCATCCCCGCGCGGAATTCCCGCGGCGGCAGTGTGGCCAGGGTGCTCGGATCGATCAGCACCAGCCTGGGCTGGTGGAAAGCCCCGATCAGATTCTTTCCGCCGGGATGGTTCACCCCGGTTTTGCCGCCGATGGAGGCATCCACCATCGCCAGCAGGGTGGTGGGCACCTGCACCACCGAGATCCCGCGCAACCAGGTGGCGGCGGCGAACCCGGCCATGTCGCCCACCACTCCGCCGCCGAGGGCCACGATCAGTGAACTCCGCTCCAGATGCCGGGCCTGGGCCGCGTCATGGATCAGGGCCACGCTGGCTGGCGTTTTCTGATCTTCCCCGGCGTCCAGCACCAGCAGGCTGGGTTCCAGCTCCGCAGCGCTGAGGCTCTCAAGAGCCCTCTGGCCGTAGAAGCCGTCCACCGCCGGGTTGGTCACCACCAGCACCTTGGTGGCGGCCGCCACTCCCCTGGAGCGGATCAGCGGACCGAGCCGGGCGAGGCTGCCCTCGCCGATCAGCACGGGGTAAGGCTGACTGCTGAGGGCCACCTCGATCGTGTGGACGGGAGGGTCGACGCCGGAGGGGCCGGCGGTCCCGGTGGGCTCGACCGAAAGCGCGGGGATCATCGCTGGGACCGGCGTGACGAACACATGGGCCAGGCTAGGCCTGGGCTTCCCAGCCCTGGATCACCGCCAGCACCGCCGCGCCATAACGCTCCAGCTTGGCCGCACCGATGCCGCTCACCTGTCCCAGCTCCTCCAGACGGGCCGGTCGCCTGGCCGCCAGCTCCAGCAGGGTGCGGTCGTGGAAGACCACATAGGGGGGCACCCCCTGGTCACGGGCCTGTCCCCGGCGCCAGTCCCTGAGAGCGCTGACCAGGCCCGTGTCGGCCTCCGCATCAGCCCCGGTCGCCACCGTCAGCTCCGCCGCCGGCCGGCCGCTGCGGCTCCGTTCCGCGGCCCGCCTGCGG